>SCQV01000449.1 GCA_004299085.1 Chitinophagaceae bacterium
CATTTCCCATGATTCTAAAGCATTCTTTTTATTATTTCTCTTCATCTTTCTGCATCATCAGAAAAGCTTTGATAAATCCGTCCAGTTCCCCGTCCATTACGGGTTGCACATTACCTACTTCGAAATCTGTGCGGTGATCTTTGATCATTTTATAGGGATGAAAAACATAAGACCGGATCTGAGAGCCCCATTCTATTTTTCTTTTATTGGCGTTGGCCGCATTTTTAAGTTCTTCCCGCCTCCGAAGCTCTTCTTCGTACAAACGGGACTTCAGCATCACCAATGCCTTTTCGCGGTTTTCGCCCTGAGTGCGTGACTGCTGGCATTCTACGATAATCCCCGAAGGAATATGCTTCAGCCGGACAGCCGTTTCTACTTTGTTTACATTTTGTCCGCCCTTGCCCCCCGAACGGTAAAACTCCCATTCCAGATCCGCAGGATTCACTTCTATTTCTATGCTGTCGTCCACGAGCGGATACACAAATACGGATGCAAAGGATGTATGCCTTCGTGCATTGGAATCGAAGGGAGAAATGCGCACCAAACGATGCACGCCACTTTCCCCTTTCAGCAATCCATACGAAAATTCACCATTAAATTCAAGTGTAGCTGATTTGATACCGGCGGTATCTCCATATTGTACATCAATCTCACTTACTTTCCAGCCCTGTTTTTCTCCATACATGCGGTACATGCGAAGCAGCATTTCGGCCCAATCCTGGCTTTCGGTTCCACCGGCGCCCGCATTGATGGTAAGTACCCCTGACAGCTCGTCCTCTGGCTCATTGAGCGTTGATTTGAATTCCAGTTCATCTAATTCATTCAATGCTTTATGATAAGATTCTTCCACCTCAGCCTCGGTTGCCTCACCTCCTTTCAGAAACTCAAGTAATATCCCACTGTCATCCACAGCCGTTTGCACATCCTGAAACAAGCCAGTCCAGTAAGTATTCACCTTAATGTTTTTCATGACCGAGGTAGCACGCACCTGGTCATCCCAGAATCCCTGCGCCAGGGTTAGTTGCCGGTCATTTTTTATTTTTTCTATCCGATCCGGGACGTCAAAGAAACCTCCTCAGTCCGTCAAGGCGGAACTTCATATTTTTTAGTTGCTCTATAGTCATAATGGGCGCAAAAATAGCTGAAAGATTCTTTTTTGCAAACAAAAAAACCCTTGCAGCGGGAAGCAAAGGTTTATATAATAAGCAAACAAAATTAAAAAGATGCTTTTACCATTTATCCACTACTACATTATCATTGGAAGCGGTAGTATCAATGGCTTCAGGGGTCTTATCTTCAGATGGTGCAGCAGCTTCCAACGGCTTTTCTTCGCCTGATTCAGCCGGCCTGCCATTTTCATGATGTTCATAATCTTCATGACTGAAAGAATCAAAATCAAAATCAGGCAGCAGTTCTGTCTTCACGTGATCCACGGCTTCTGTCAGCGCAGCGATGAATTTGTTGAAATCCTCCTTATAAAGGAAAATCTTATGGCGGTCATAGCCATCATCGTTGAAGCGCTTTTTGCTTTCCGTAATCGTGAGGAAATAATCATTTCCACGGGTGGCCCTTACATCAAAAAAATAGGTTCTTCTTTTACCTGCTTTCAATCGTTTTGAATACAGCGTTTCATTGTCATGTTCACGATCGGTGTGATGATTGTTTTCGTACGACACAGTTATATTTTTTTAAAAAGTGATGAAATACTTGTATTTTGAGAAACAAATATACATTAGTTTTTTAAATAGCAAAACCCCGACCGATCTTTTCTGATATTCGGATAACATTGTCCAATATAGAAAATGTCGGTGTGTATTCCAAATTTTCGCGTCACTGCGAAAGAGGTACCTGTCTTTGCCTTGCAGGCAGGCGACTGAAGCAGTCTCCTACCACCATGCCTGGTTCTTTTAACCCAAATTTTGCAGTAGCAAAATTTCTGCGAAGCAGTGACGAAAAAATGGCTTTTTTGCCATTTTTTCGTCAGGGTTAACCCCGACAAGCTATGCTTCGTCGGCCTTTCAGGCAGATT
>SCQV01000450.1 GCA_004299085.1 Chitinophagaceae bacterium
TTTATAATAATCCGCACTATACCAATCGCTGCACCATTCCCACACATTTCCTGCCATATCATATAAATGGAACGCGTTAGGAGGAAAAGACATGACGGGCGCTATACCATCATAACCATCCCAGTCTGTATTTTTATTAGGGAAATTCCCTTGCCATGTATTCGCTTTCGGTTTACCTTGTGTTGGATCCTGATTTCCCCATGGATATTTTTTTTCAACAAGTCCGCCACGTGCTGCATATTCCCATTCCGCTTCGGTAGGCAACCTTTTTCCCGCCCATTTACAATATGCTTCTGCGTCATACCAGGAAATATCCACTACGGGATCATTATCTTTCCCTTTGATGGAACTTCCCTGGCCGGCAGGATGTCGCCAGTTTGCACCCGGGACCCATTTCCACCACCGGTCAGGATTATTTAACGGAACCGGATAAGAAGGGGGGGAGAAGACCAAGGCGCCAGGCACCAGTACACTGTCGGGAGGCTTGGGCGTCCCCGGCGGAAGTTGTTTTTTCATCTGGTTCCAATCGGGCTTTTGCTCGGCAGTGGTTACATAATTTGTTGCTTCCACGAATTTCCTGAACCCGGCATTGGTCACTTCATGCTTATCCATCCAAAATCCATTGACTTTTACTTTGTGAGCAGGATATTCATCTGGCCTGCCTTCCTCATCGGTTGCTCCCATCATAAATTCTCCACCCGGTATCCGGACCATCCCTTCATGTGAAACCTTTCCGGCAGGAATAGAAGATAGATTATCAGGTATGCCGGCAATCAAAGATGACTTGCTTGTTGGAGAACAGTAAGTGGCGCTGTCTTTATCAGCTACTTTTTCAACTGTTTTAGCAGAATTGCCGTTAGCCTTATGATCTGAAGCTGATTGTCCACAGGAATATATGAATAGCAGGCACATTCCAACAACCGAAAAATAAATCTTTCTCACGCTTTCTTATTTCTATTGAGGACAAACCTACAAAAAAACATCCTACTTTCTAAGTCCAGAAGAAGATTTGGGAAAGCTGATACCCTCATAAATATCGGCGAGGCTCATTCCAAAGCTGATTGGTTCAATCAATAATTTTTCATCGGCCTGTTCTAATTCTTGAAAGCGCCATGCGCCGTCTGCCTGTCTTTTGACAGAACGGACAAGAAGCGAGGTGGAATTAACCATGATATACTGCTGAAGCGATTCAATTTGCATATAGAAAAATAACTTTTTACCTGTATCATATTCTTCCGTGGAAGGAGAGAGGATTTCAAAAATAACTGACGGATTTCTGATGGTATCTTTTTCTTCATCAGCGTATTCAATATCGCCACAGATAATGGTGGCATCGGGATAAAAATAAGATTCCCGTGATTTGACATACACACGAAGGTCGCTGGGATAAATGTTACAAGGCTTATTTTTTAAAAGATTTCCTACTTCTATGATTACATTAGATAAAATGCGATTATGCACTATGGAAGCGCCTGCCATAGCTATTATCTTTCCGTCTGCATATTCGTGCTTTGCCACAGAGCTCCTTTCCCAATTGATAAATTCGGAGGGCCACAGGCTTGTTTCATATTTCAGTGCCGGTTCATGTGTTTCCATGATGATAACCTCTTTTCAATAAGCGAATTTACAAAAACTACCCCTTCATTTTTTAAAAATACGAAATTTTATACGAATTAGCCCTTTTTAAAGGAAAATATTTGCTTAATCAAGAACCCGCCAATACATTTGCTTTATGTTATACATAATAAAATAGAACTTTTTATGCAAAAGAAGCTTACTTTTTTTCCAAAAATGTTGCTGATAACCGCTCTAAGCGTGTTTACCATGCAGGCTTTTGCCCAGCAGCATGAAGTGACAGGCGTTGTCACGGATATATCGAATGGTGATCCATTAATTGGAGTTACCATTTCAACCCATCACGGTACGGTAGGTACCGTCACCGGTGGGGCTGGGAAGTTTTCATTGGGCATTGAAAATGGCGATACACTTCGCATTTCCCTCATTGGATATGAATCGAAGGATGTCATATATAAAGGACAAGGCAGCCTGGATATTAAGCTCAGCCAAAGCTCTAAAATGCTTAGCCAGTTAGTGGTTGTAGGGTATGGAGAACAAAGCCGTACTACTATTACGAGTTCGGTGGCCAAGCTGAATGACAAGGTTCTGCAAAGTACACCACGCTCTAACATAGGCACTGCTTTACAAGGCACTTTACCGGGTCTCAGAGTGGTGAATACTACCGGACAGCCTGGGGCAGGCCCTTCAGTGATTATGCGCGGTGGTGCATCTATTAATAATCCCGGCGGTCCGTTGGTGGTAGTGGACGGTATTGTTCGCCCATATAACGATATTCCGGCAGAAGATATCGAATCCATCCAGTTGCTGAAAGATGCGGCGGCTACGGCTATTTACGGCGCCCGTGCAGATAATGGTGTTTTATTGATAACGACCAAAAGCGGCAAAGCAGGCAAATCTCAAATCACCTACAAGTTTACCCAGGGTTTCAATACTGCTCGTCGTGGATATTCCTATTTGGATGCAAAAGATTATATTTATTACACCAGGTTAGGTAATCTCAATTCGGGCAGAACGCTTGCACAGGTGAACAGTTCCAATGGTTATGGCTTAGGTACCAGCCCCGCTTATCTTGGTTCGTTTGACATCAGGCAATATGGTCCTTCTACCGCTAATCTTTTGCAAAAAGGCTGGGATACGGTAGGCGATCCTTATGGTGGAACTATTATTTTCAAAGATCATGGCGGACAAATTGCCAATCTGCTTTTCAGAAATACCCATACGGAAGATCATTTTCTGAGCGCCACCGGCGGAAGCGATAAAGGAACATATTATAGCAGCTTCGATTACTATAAAGAGAATGGCGTTATAGTAGGTTCCGATTATAAACGTTTTTCAGGGAATATTAACGGCTCCTACAAGGTGAAACCTAATGTGGAAGTTAGTTCAGGCGTTACAGCATCTACTTCTTCACAGATAGGAGTAAATGGCAGCGAGGTAAATACCATGTACCGTAACCTGACGTTATGGCCTGACTTTAATCCCTGGTTAGATTCTGCACATACCCAGCCTAATCCGGGTAATGGGGTCAACGATGGTAATCCACTTTATTGGTTAAGTAAGAGAGAAATCAGCGATGAAGTGAATCGTATTACAGCGCAAGCCGCTATTAAATGGGATATTTTACCGGGCTTATACCTGAAAGGAACCGGATCGGGCTATTACTATGAAAAATTAGATCAGGGATTTACGAAGGCTACTCAGACCTATACTCAGATACTTTCAAATCCGCCCAATCCTGGAAACACCAGCAGGCCGGCTTATTCAGATTATTCAAGAACTTTTCAACAGCAATATGATGCTTTGCTGGGTTATATTAAATCATTTGGGAAAAATGATCTGAATCTTTTGCTGGGCGCTGAATACTATGATACAAAAGCATTTGATATGCAGGTATCCGGTTCACAAGCCCCCACCGATGATATCCCGACCTTAAATGCTTCCACTGTATTTAATCCGAATAGTTCTACTGATCCAAACAATCCTAATAATAATTACAGTATAAAATCAGACTATCGTATTATTTCACAGTTTGGCAGACTCAATTATGATTATGATCAACGTTATTTACTAACGCTCACTTTCAGGAGAGATGGTGTTTCCAGCCTTCCGATTGGCCAACAGTATGGTTTTTTTCCCGGTATGTCCGCAGGATGGAACATTCAAAAGGAAAAATTCTGGCAGAACAGTGGAATTTCCCGTTACATTTCAACGCTTAAGCCGCGCGTCAGCTATGGCGTGAATGGTAATGTGTCTGGTCTGAGTAATTACGGAGTACAAGGTGTTTATTCTTCCCAGGGATTATATGATGGAATTGCGGGCTTTTTGAATACCGGCATTCCCAATTCCAACTTAAAATGGGAGACAAGTAAAACAACCGATGTGGGATTAGATATTGGGTTCTTAGAAGACAGGGTCACGGCCATTTTAGATTATTACAATCGTAAAACGAGCAACCTGTTAACTAATTTGCCATTGCCGGATTATACGGGATTTAGTTCAGTAACTACTAATTACGGTACTTTAGGAAATAAAGGTTTTGAAGTAAGTGCTAATGC
Organism: Chitinophagaceae bacterium; assembly: GCA_004299085.1. Lineage (GTDB taxonomy): Bacteria > Bacteroidota > Bacteroidia > Chitinophagales > Chitinophagaceae > FW021-bin31. Next base: position 4,134 of record SCQV01000450.1, read on the forward strand.
TAATATTATTAATCAGCCCGATGGATTTAGCTGGAGTGTAAGCGCTAATGCTTCTTATAATAAAAATGTCATTTTACAATTACCACCTAATGGCCAGCCTGACAACAGGCAAGGCGGATTTCAGGTTTATGATCCGAAAACGAAAGGCTTAATTTGGGTAGGCGGTTTACAACAAGGTCAGGAGCCAGGTTCTGTATATGCCTTTAAAGAATTAGGTATTTTTAAGGATCAGGCGCAAGTAGATAAAATAGCCGGTAGCCGGTATGATGAGGTGGCACAAATTGCCGGCCCTAATGTTCCGGCTGGTCTGGGCGTGAAAGGGCAGATTACTCCCGGTGATGTAAACTGGCTGGATGTAGATGGCAATGACACTATTGATACCCGAGACCAGGTGTATATCGGTAACATTAATCCTAAATGGACGGGAGGGTTTTCGACCACATTCGGCTATAAAGGATTTTCCTTGTATGCTCAGTTCCAGTTTAATTTAGGCAACGTAATTTATAATGATGAGGTAGCGAGGATCATGGGTAACTATCAGGGAACATTTAATTACATTTCCCTGATGAAAGATTCCTGGACACCCACTAATGAAAATACTATGATACCGAAGGTGTATTATGCCGATCAGGTATCAGCACCGTTGGGAAAGAAAAACTATACCAGAATAAACAATGCTGGTACAACTCTGAATAGCAACAATTCCTATTTTTATGAAAGCGGGAATTATTTAGCCTGCCGGGAAATTACATTGTCCTACGATTTTGCACATTCACTGCTAACTAAGACAAAAGTACTTTCAGATGCAAGAGCCTTTGTCAGTGCGGATAATCTTTTTTACATTAAAAAGTTCTCCGGGCCTACTCCTGAACCACCAATGAATTCACAGGGTGTTATCACCGGAGTATATCAGGGGACTTATCCGACACCGCGTTCTTTTGTTTTTGGTGTACAGGTTTCATTTTAAAATGATCAAAAAATATTTATCATGAAAAAAAATATAATTTATATAAGCATCGCCTTAGGATGGATGGCCGCTGCCAGTTCCTGCCAGCATGAATTAAACCTGGCGCCGGTCAGCAGCATCAGTAACGGCAATTATTGGAAGACGCCGGATCAGTTTGATGCATTTGTATCGGGGATCATGTCTGCCTTCCGTTCGGGCACTAATAATTTTGAGCTTTTAGGCGAATTGAGAGCAGATGTGTTTGGAACCGATCCGGGCTCTAATTCGGCATTCACCGGTGAAGCTACCCAGGGGATAGAACATTTATGGCTGAATACCTTAGACGGTAATAATCCGGGTGTAAGCGATTTTGGGGGCTTTTATTTTAACATTAATCAGATCAATTTGCTAATCAGTAAATTGAATTCAACCAATGTAGTTTCACAGACCAATAAGAATTACTATCTCGGGATGGCTTATGGGCTGAGAGCCTTTTATTATTTTCAGATGCTGAAATCATGGGGTAAATGTATTATCCAAACCGATCCAACTACTTCCTTCGATCTGTCTAAGCTTGCCAAACCGGCATCCGGCACGGACAGTGTGATGGCATTGATTAAGAGTGATATTAGTTTGTCTGAGCAAAGCTTTGGCAGTGATTTCTCCTTTAGAAATCAAAAATCGTATTGGTCATTGCCTGCCACGCTGATGCTGAAAGCGCATGTATATCTATGGACTGCACATCGCAATGGGGGAACTGCCGATGCTCAAACCGCATTGAGTGCACTGAATGACATCCAACAAAATGTTCCGCCTTTGCAATTATTGCCGGATTTTGCCTCTGTGTTTGCGTCAAATAATAAAGGCAATAATGAAGTTATTTTTGCTATCCATAATCAGTTGAATGAAGGGAATGGACTTCCCTTTGCAGGCACTTTTGAACCGCAATCTAACCTGATAGTCAATTTTTATGACTCGGTTGATAACAGGCAGTTTAATGTGACACAGGATAATTGGGGCGGTCTGCTTCGTGCCCCGGTTATGATATCCACCTTCAGAAGATTTAATAACCTGGATCAGCGTAAATGGGTAAGTATTACCGCTGCTTACAATTTAGTTGGCGGTCAATATCAGATTGCCGGATGCTTTGCCAGCAAATACCAGGGCGAGCAAAATGCAGGTAGCCGTGTTTATACCAATGATTATCCGATCTATCGCTATGCAGGATTACTTTTGCTGAAAGCGGAAGCGGAAGTTATATTAGGTCAGAGCCCGGCTAATGAGATTAATATGGTGAGGCAAAGGGCTTATGGCGCTAATTATAATCCTGCTGTGGAAGGATATCCCAACCAACCGATTGATAAAAATCCGGATCCGTTTGAAGCCATTTTGCAGGAACGGTATTTTGAGTTCGTATTTGAAGGGAAGAGATGGTATGATTTGAGGAGAATGGGCGATAAGTATGTATATGAATATACTACAGTTACACCCGCTGAATCTTATATGTTGCTGTGGCCTATAGACAGAAATACATTAACCAATAATCCGGATTTACAACAGAATCCAGGCTATCCACTGTTCTGATTTATTATTTATTTCACGCAAAGGCGGCAAAGAGGCGTTACGCTTTTAAGGATAACTTAGCATCGTTGCGTATCCGTAGCTAACTTTGCGTGAAGTTTTTTATAAAAGAATTAAAATGAAAGGTACGCTACAAAGTCACAAAGTCACAAAGATTGATAAGAAACAAAGGAATAATAGCATATTCCCTTTCGATAATCATAGTGCCTTAGTGCCTTCGTGGCTAAAAAAAATAGTTACATGTTTACTCTTTTCATCATTTTTTCTTCAAACCAATCTTTTTGCCCAAACCCATAAAATAAAAATCGCCTGCATTGGCAATTCTATCACTTATGGCTACACCTTGCCCGATCCGGCTACGCAATCTTATCCTGCACTTTTGCAAAAGAAAATGGGCGATGGATATGAGGTAAGGAACTTTGGACATAGTGGCGCTACTTTGATGAGAAAGGGGTATAATCCTTACTACAAAACAAAAGAATTTGCCGAAGCGCTCGCTTTTAAACCAAATGAAGTGATTATTTGTCTTGGCGTAAATGATACTGATCCGCGTACCTGGCCTAATTATAAAGATGATTTTATTCCTGATTACAACTGGCTGATTGATACATTACGTTCTGTGAATCCCAAAATGAAAATTTATGTTTGCTCGCTGATGCCGGTGTTTACGGCACATCCCCGGTTTATGTCCAGTACCTTCACCTGGTATTGGGAAGCGCAGAAAAAGATAAGGCAGGTTGTAAAAATCAATCATACCGGCTTCATTGATTTGTATGCCTATTTCTTTAATCGCCCCAACTTAATTACAGACCAGTGGACATTGCATCCGAACGTACTGGGCGCTGAAAGAATGTGTAATGTCATTTATAAAAATATTACCGGCAACTTCGGTGGATTAAAAGTGGCGGATATCTTTACCAATAATATGGTGTTACAAAGAAATAAGCCCATTCATGTATGGGGTATTGCTAATGCAGAGACCATAGTAAAAGTTTCATTTGGTCATAAAGCAGACACGGCTACTACGCTTTCTGATGGCCAATGGGAAGTGACTTTTCCCGCTATGCCCGCTTCTGCAGAGCCTGTTACCATGAGCATAGACAATGAAGGTAAAGAAATTAAATTTAAAAATATGCTGGTGGGCGATGTGTGGCTTTGCTCAGGCCAGTCCAATATGTATTATTTTATATCAGAAGCTAAGGGTGGGAAAGAAGTTGCTGAAAAAGCTGATTCAAACGAAAATATTCGTTTATTTAAATATGTACCGTTTGCAGAGACAAATGATACACCCTGGGATTCTCTGGACTTGGCAAAAGCCAATGACCTGGATTTCTTTCATGGAACATGGAAGCTGAATAATGAAGCTGCAGTGGATGAATTTTCCGCTGTGGGCTATTGGTTTGGTAAAAAGATACAGCAGGAAGAAAAGGTCCCAATCGGATTAATTGAATTAGCTGTTGGTGGTTCACCATTGATATCCTGGTTAGACAGGATAACGTTGGAAAAAGATCCTTTATTTGAGCCTGCGTTATATGGATGGCGTCATTCCGATTATCTGATGGCATGGTGCAGAGAACGTGCGGATCTAAATTTGAAATATGCCCAATCCCCTTTCCAACGATATGCTTATGAACCCTGCTTTAATTTTGAAGCGGGAGTGGCCAAAATTACAAACTTCCCTATTAAAGGCGTGATATGGTATCAAGGCGAGAGTGATGCAGATAATCCCGAATTATACAGCAGGCTGTTTCCTGTTTTTGTGAAAGACTGGCGCAGCCGGTGGGGATATGATTTTCCGTTTTATTATGTACAATTGCCCAGCATTATGCGACCTTCCTGGAATCATTTCAGAAATATGCAGAGAAAATTATTAAGTGTTGTTCCTAATTCTGGCATGGTCGTTACGAGTGATTTGGGCGATCCAACGAATGTGCATTATCCCAATAAAAAACCGGTAGGGTTGAGGATGGCTGATCTGGTGTTACATGACACTTATGGAAGAAAAAACATAGTTCCGAGCGGCCCGTTGGTGACTGATGCAGTAAAGGAGGGAAATAAAATTGAAATTAGTTTCTTACATAGCAAAGGATTGAAAACGTCAGATGATAAGCCGTTGATTGGGTTTAAAATTTTAAACGAAAAAGGGTATTTTGTTCCGGTGATAGCAGAGATCAGAGAGGATAAAGTATTCGTCCATATTCCGGAAGGAGAAACAGTGAAGGAAGTGGTGTATGGATGGAACGCCTTTACAAGGGCAAATTTGGTGAATGGGGCAGATTTGCCGGCAAGCACGTTTAAAATAAAAGTGAAAAAGTAACCGGGTTATTATAAAAATCATTATTAGCCACTAAGACACAAAGGCTCGAAGTCACGCAAAATATAAAACTATTCTCTTTGTGAGACTTGGTGTCTTCGAGCCTGCCTGTAGGCAGGTCTTTGTGGCAGCATACATTCTGGACAAATTTGAATCAAAAATGAAAAAAATAGTTTTCGCATTTTCGTGCCTGTTGTTTTTTAACGGTTTTGCTTTTTCTCAAAGTAAAGTAACCCCTGTTTTTGTTTCAGGCCGGGATGGTTATGCCAGCTATCGTATCCCCGCCATTATCCGCTTAGCTGACGGTGATTTATTGGCGTTTGCAGAGGGAAGGGTAAATGGTGCAGCAGACTTTGGTGATGTAAAAATTGTGATGAAAAGGAGCAAGGATAATGGGAAAACCTGGTCGGCGTTACGGATAGTGGCAAGCAATGATTCATTGCAGGCAGGCAATGCTGCGCCGGTATTGGATTTGACAGACCCTGCATATTCACATGGACGTATTTTCCTTTTTTATAATACTGGAAATGAACCCGAAGGAGATATAAGAAGAGGAATCGGTACCCGGGAAGTTTGGTATAAGACTTCAACAGATAATGGCCTTACATGGTCTTCACCTCTAAATATCACTTCGCAGGTTAAAAAAAGCAACTGGCGTTCTTACGCTAATACGCCCGGTCATGCCATGCAATTTCTTTGGGGAAAATATAAAGGAAGGATTTATGTGGCTGCGAATCATTCCAAAGGGAATCCTTTGCCGCATTTTGAAGATTATGATGCACATGGTTTTTATACTGATGATCATGGAAAAACATTTCATTTAAGCGAAGACGTCAGTTTTCCGGGTAGTAATGAAAACATGGCCACAGAACTATGCGGTAATAAAATGATGCTGAATATCCGCAACCAAAAAGAAGAACCGCGTTGCCGTATTGTAGCTATCAGCGATGATGGCGGCGTTACGTGGGATACTACCTATTATGATCGTCAATTGCCGGATCCGGTTTGTCAGGGAAGCATTTTAACGATTGGATGTAAAAAAGGAAATGCTATCCTTGCATTTTGTAATAACGATGATACCGCTCATCGCAGAAACCTCACTTTAAGGGTCAGCTTTAATGGTGGGAAATCTTGGGCGAAGAAGTATTTAGTTGACAAAGAAGGTGTGAGTACGGCTTATTCTGATATTGTGAAAATAAATAAGCGTAAGATAGGAGTGTTGTATGAGAGGAAGGATTATTCTCAGATTGTATTTAGGGTGATTAAGTGGTAGTAACCTTCTTTACCACGAAGGCACTAAGTCACAAAGAATCACAAAGATGGTATAATGATAGGAGTTTACTTAGTGTATCTTAGAGCCTTTGGGTCTTAGTGGTGGAAGTCGCCAGGTAGATATAAAAATAATGAAAATTATTTCTTATGAAATACGAACCTTTATCTGATCGAGAAGAATGGCTTGGAACCCAAATTGTAGATTGTGCCTATAAAGTCCATACTGCTTTAGGTCATGGTCTATTAGAAAAAGTTTATGAGATATGCTTTTGTCATGAATTGACCAAGAAAGGAATTCAATATTTAAGACAATGAGATATTCCCATTGTTTATGACGGAATAACATTTGAAGAAGGGTTGAGGCTTGATGTATTAGTGGAAGATTTAGTTATATGTGAATTGAAGGCAGTCGAACAAGTTAATCCTGTGTGGGAAGCCCAGATATTAAGTCATTTGACATTGACTAATAAAAGGTTGGGCTTTCTTATCAACTTCAATGTACCGCTAATAAAGAATGGAATTAAGAGGTTCAGAATTTAATGTTCATTTGGAATTTAACTACAGAAAGATGCCACAAAGACACAAACCTGCCTGTCCGGTAGGCAGGGACACAAAGAATCAGAAAGCCCTCACATTGATTGGCTTATTCTTAGTGTACCTTAGAGCCTTAGGGCCTTTGTGGCAAAAGAGCCTATTGTATATATTTTTATTTGGTTCTTTTGTATGTGCCTCATCTGCACAGAGCATCCTTCCACATTATCCTGATTCATTATTTTCTACTTATTATCATCAACGGGTGACACAATTCCGTTTGCTGCCTGATACAAAAAATGATATTATTTTCTTAGGTAACAGCATTACCGATGGCGGCGAATGGACTGAATTATTTCATAACATACACATCATAAACCGTGGCATTAGTGGCGATGTAACGGCGGGTGTGCTGAATAGATTAAATAATATTGTTAATAGAAAACCTGCGAAGGTATTCCTGCTTATTGGCATCAATGATTTGGCAAGAGGGGTGTCACCGGATAGTGTATCGAAAAATATTTCTAAAATAGTTTCCTTAATTCACGAATATACTCCAGTTACAAAAGTATATGTGCAGAGCCTGTTCCCGGTTAATCCTGCTAAACTTATTTTTCCAACATACGTAAATAAAGGCGTTGATATCATTTATATTAACCGGCATTTGGAAGAAGATGCTGTGGTGGAAAACTATACCTATATAGACGTATATGATGCATTAAAGGATAGCGCCGGACATCTGAGCCTTCATTATACCAATGACGGATTACATTTATCAGGTACTGGTTATGTGGTGTGGAAGCATGTAGTCTTCCCTTATGTGTATGGGTTACAGCAAAAACCTTCTTTAGTACCGCTTCCGCAGTCTGTTCATTGGAGAAAGGAAAAATTCCCTCTGTATAAATGTAAGACAATCGTTGTTCAGGAAGCCTCTTTAATGGGGGTAGCAAAGGACTTGCAAAGGATCTTTGCTAAAGAAGGCAGAGAGGTTCAGATTGTAAACCGGTTCCATCAAGGTCCTCAGCCATTTATAGAGTTGAGATTGGGAAAGGTTAGCTCAGTGGTCAATAACGAGGAAGCTTATGAATTGATTGTTTCAAATGAAAAGGTGATGCTGACAGCAAATACGGCTCATGGCATTTTCAATGGCATCCAAACTATGCGACAATTAATGCGAGATGGAACTTTTATGGATGGTTGTGATATTAAAGACTGGCCGGCATTTCCGTGGCGTGGTTATATGGTGGATGTGGGCAGGAATTTTCAAACAGTCAATCAGTTAAAGCAGCAGATTAATGTGATGTCGCATTATAAGCTCAATATTTTTCACATACATCTAACGGAAAATATAGCCTGGCGTTTACAAGTAAAACGCTATCCGCAACTGACTGCAACTGATAATATGCTCCGTAATAAGGGGCAATATTATACGATAGCAGAAATGAAAGATCTCATACAATATTGCAAGGATCGTTTTATTACGCTGGTTCCTGAGATTGATATGCCGGGTCACAGCAATGCCTTTACGCGTGCGTTTGGATTTGATATGCAAAGTGAAAAGGGGCTGGCGGTCGTTAAGAATATTTTGAATGAATTTGACAGCACTTACAATAATAAGGAAGTTCCTTATCTGCATATTGGTGCAGATGAAGTAAAGTTTACAAACAAAGATTTTATTCCTGAAGTTACTAATTTGATACATCAGGCAGGTAAACGAACCATTGGATGGGCGCCGGGCGGCAATTATGATGATAAAACCATTCGTCAGTTATGGCAAAGTGAAGGCCCGCAAAAGGATCAACGTGAACTTACTACCATTCAATATATTGATTCCCGTGATTTGTATCTGAACCATCTGGATCCGCTAAGTGGAGTCGTTTCCATCTTTGACAGGAGGATTGATGGAGTGAATAAAGGAAATGCTTCCATGCTGGGCGGTGAAATATGTGTATGGAATGATGATCGAGCCAAGGATGAAAAAGATATTTTACTGATGAATGCTGTTTATCCTGATATCCTGGCTTTTGCAGAACGTTCCTGGCAGGGAGGAGGGTATAATGGCTTTGTTTCTGATATTGGCTCCGATACAAGCGCCAGGGCAATTGCATTCAAAGAATTTGAAGAACGATTATTGGATCAGAAGAAATTATTTTTTAAAAACCTTCCATTTCCATACGTAAAACAGTCTGATATTAATTGGAGGCTTTTCGGTCCATTTAAAAACTTTGGTGACAGCGCGGCGATATTCTGGCCGGAGCAGCCGGACGTTTCTCTTACAGATTCTGTAGCAGAACTAAAGGTTACGGGCGCCACTATCTGGCTCAGGCATTTTTTTACACCATTGGTTTCTGCATGGCTGAAGCACCCCGAGGACAGCACCACATGGTATGCTTTTACGCGACTTTATTCTCCTGTGGATACAACCGGTTATCTATGGATTGGCTTTTATAACCCTTCCAGATCGCATGTGGTTTCTACGCCGCAGTTAGGGCATTGGGATAAACGCGGAAGTAAGATTTGGTTAAACGGAAGCCTTGTTCCTCCGCCGGAATGGACTTATCCGGGAAGAGATGATAATACGGAGAACCCGTTGGTAGATGAAGATTATGAATACAGAAAACCGGCGGAAGTGCATTTCAAAAAAGGATGGAATAATATTTTATTGAAATTACCGGTGGAAAGCTTTCGAGGAAAAGACTGGCAGCATCCGGTGAAATGGATGTTTACAGTGGTGCCGGTACAAAAAATATCAGGGATTAACTGGTACAGAAGTCAATTTTTGATTGATGCACCCTGAATAGCTGATAGATTAAGAAACGGGCTGTTGATCTTTTATATACACTAAAATAATTAACGACAGAAATAAGCATACTTCTTATTTTAAATAAAATACGTGCTAAAATGAAAATTCAAAAATTAGAAGGGCTGATAGCGGCACCATTTACTCCTATGCGTGAGGATGGAAACCTGAAAGTGGAAATAATCCCTGCCTATTATCAACTTTTAAAAAAGAATAAAGTGACAGGTGCATTTATCAATGGCTCTACCGGAGAAGGAGTCTCTCAGACAATGGACGAAAAAAAAGCAGTCATAAAAGCCTGGGCAGATGCTGCAAGGAATGATAAAGATTTTAAAGTAATTACTTTGGTTGGGGGCACCTGCATGGCAGATTGCATAGAATTGGCAAAATATGCAAAGGCAACCGGATTGCATGCTGTTGCGTTGACATCACCATTTTATTTCAAGCCTGCCGATGTAAGGCAATTGGCTGAATGTTGTATTGAAGCAGGGAATAGTGTTCCGGATATGCCTTTTTATTATTATCATATTCCTGTATTGAATGGTGTTAATTTTCCCATGATTAATCTCATAAAAGAACTGGATGGTCGCTTACCGAATTTTGCAGGTATTAAATACACACATGAAGATTTTATGGATTTTTCAAGCTGTCTGAATTTTAAGAATGGTCAATATGATATGCTTTGGGGCAGAGATGAAAATATGCTGTCTGCTTTGGTATTAGGCGCCAAAGGAGCGGTAGGAAGCACCTATAATTATGCCGCGCCTTTATACAATCATTTAATGGAGGCATTCGAAAAGAATGATCTTGTTACGGCAAGGAAATTGCAGCAAAAAGCGATTGATATGATTGAATTATTGGGAAAATATGGCGGTATTGCAACTGGTAAGTCTTTCATGAAATTGATGGGTTTGGATTGTGGTGCATTCAGGCTGCCGGTTAAAAATATGAGCAAAGAGGAGTTTATGCATTTTAAAAAGGATGTGGAGGAATTAGGATTTAACAGCTTCCAATCCGTCCTATGAAATGTTTTACGCTTAACATATTGATTATACTCACTATGATAATCTCATCTTGTAATAGCTCCGTCAAGAATTCAGTAGATAATACCTTCCATTTTACCTGGGAGATAGGCGGTAAAATTCCCAACCTTCCTGATGGGAAGCCATCCCCCGGGCTTGCGGGAGCAGCTATCGGAGTAAATAATAATGTACTAATGATAGGAGGGGGGGCGAACTTTTCTGATGGAATGCCGTGGAATGGCGGTAAAAAGAGGTATCAGCATGATATATTTATTTTTAAAAAAGAAAATGATTCCCTGATCAATATTCCCGGAGATTTTCATTTGCCTTATCCGTTGGCGTATAGCGCTAATTGCAGCATTGACAAGGGAATAGTGGCGGCAGGCGGTGAAAATATGCAAGGGCCAACTGATAGCGTACTATTGATTGACTGGGATCAAAAAGCTAATAAACCCGTGATATCTTATCTGCCAAATTTGCCCAGGCCTTGTACAGACGGAGCTATGGCTGCAGATGGAGACAAGCTGTATTTTGCAGGTGGCATTGATTCTTCAGGGGTGTCTGATGGTTTCTATATGCTTAATCTGAAGGATACCGTTAAAGGATGGCAAATCCTGCCGGCTTTACCAAAGCCGGTATCACATACTGTTTTATATGTGCAAAATAATGGAACAGATACTTGCATTTATTTAGTTGGTGGACGGAAAGAGAATAACGATGCTGTCAGTGATTTGTATAATGAGGTTTATCAGTTTGATTTAAAATTGAAGCAATGGTCTGAGAAAGAATCGCTGCCTTATGCTTTATCTGCGCATACAGGCGTATCCTGGGGTGGCAACAGCCTGTTGGTTTTTAGCGGCGATCAGGGAAAAACCTTTCATGCAACCGAATTATTATTGATGAAAATAGCAAAAGAGAAAGATCAGGTTAAAAGACAAACGCTAATCGAAGAAAAAAATGAATTGCAGAAAAACCATCCTGGATATAGCGGAACTGTTTTACTGTATAATACACATTCAAACCAATGGGTGAAAACCGATTCTATTCCATTTCCCGGACAGGTCACAACCACTGCAGTAAAATGGGACAATGAAATTATAATACCTTGCGGAGAAATAAAGGCTGGAGTGAGAACGCCGGATATTATGGTAGGAAAAGTTTCAGAATAGTTTCGGGGTTGTTTCAGGATGGTTTCAGGGTTGTTTCAGAGTGGTTTCAGAATAGTTTCAGGGTTGTTCCAGAATAGTTTCAGGGTTGTTTCAGGGTTGTTTCAGGGTTGTTTCAGAGTCGTTCCAGGATTGTTTCAGAATAGTTTCAGAATAGTTTCATAAGTTGTTTCAGGATTGTTTCATATCTTGAAACCTAAAATTTTTTATTTAAACCTTTTAAATTATTTACTATGGCTACTATTAGAAGATTTGAAGACATTAAGGCATGGCAGCAAGCAAGAATAATTGCCAAGGAAATTCATCACCTTACGCAGAAAGAGAATTTCCGGAAAGATTTTTCCTTAATAGATGAGATTAAAAGGTCAAGTGGTTCTATTATGGATAATATTGCGGAGGGATATGAACGGGATGGCAATAAAGAATTTATCCAATATCTGAGTATTTCAAAAGGTTCTTCAGGTGAAACCCGATCTCAGCTATACAGAGCATTGGATTATGGATATATTTCCCAGGAAGAATTTGATGCACGTTATGAGCAGATACTTCATATTAGTTCTTTAATTCAAAACTTTATTCAATATTTGAAAAATTCCGGGTTGAGAGGGAATAAATTCAAATAAAGGATTTCGGGGTGGTTTCAGAGTGGTTTCAGGATTGTCTCAGGGTGGTTCCAAACATGATTAAATACAAAACCTGGAACCTGGAACTTGAAACCTGGAACCATCGCCTGAGGCGAGGCAAGCTTGGAACCTGGAACCTGAAATTTGAAACTTAAAACATTGAATCAAACATATAAGAAAATATATCCCTGGGTTTTAGTAGCCTTGCTTTGGGGCGTAGGTTTATTGAATTACTTAGACAGGCAGATGTTTGCCACCATGCAGCATGCCATGTCCATAGACATTCATGAGCTGCGCTCGGCAACTGAATTCGGATTTTTGATGGGTATTTTTTTGTGGATCTATGGATTTATGAGCCCGGTGGCGGGAATTATAGGAGATAAGGTAAACCGGAAATGGCTTATCATAATCAGCTTATTGGTATGGTCGGGAGTCACTTTCGGGATGGGGTTTGCAACTACTTATAATCAGTTATATTGGCTGCGTGCAGTGATGGGAATAAGCGAAGCATTATATCTTCCCACCGGATTGGCCATGATTGCTGATTTCCATGAAAAGAAAACCCGCTCGCTGGCTATCGGCATTCACATGACAGGGCTTTACCTGGGGTCGGCTTTGGGTGGCTTTGGCGGCACGATTGCCGCTGCTTATTCATGGCATATCACATTCCATTCGTTTGGGTTGATAGGAATTGCCTATGCATTCATCCTGATTATTTTTTTAAGGGAGAAAAAAGGCCATGTCATAAAAGTATCTTCAACACTTGAGAAACGTCCGCCATTTTTCAAAGGATTGGCGGTGTTATTTTCCAATATTGCCTTTTGGATTATCCTTTTCTATTTTGCCGTCCCCAGCTTGCCGGGATGGGCTACTAAAAACTGGCTGCCGACCTTGTTTTCTTTGCATCTGAATATGCCGATGTCGAAAGCCGGGCCATTAGCAACCATAACTATTGCCGCAGCGTCCTTTGTGGGAGTAATCGTTGGAGGGATTATTTCTGATAAATGGATTTTAAAAAATATAAGAGGAAGAATATATACAAGTGCTATCGGATTGGGGCTTACCATTCCCGCATTGATATTTCTGAGCTTTGGACATTCGCTTTTTGATTTAATATCAGCGGGTATATGCTTTGGTTTGGGTTTTGGTATATTTGATGCGAATAACATGCCGATACTATGCCAGTTTGTTTCTGCGAAATACCGTGCAACCGCTTATGGAATCATGAACATGGTCGGTGTGTTTTCGGGTGCTTTTGTAACGGATTTTTTAGGTAAGGCGACCGATGCAGGACATTTGGGGAGAGACTTTGCATTCATGGCGGTGATTGTGTTGGTAGCATTGGTTATTCAGTTGTCATTCTTAAGACCGAGGATGAATGATTTTGATGAAAATATTTTACATCCAAAAGAAGTATTCAATGATTAAAATCATAAATCAGACATCATAAAATAATAAAATTATGGACATTCAACAATTAAAATCATTTTACAAAAATCAGCTTTTAAACGACACCGTTCCTTTTTGGCTTCCCAAAAGCATTGATAAAGAATTCGGCGGCTATTTATTAATGAGAGATCAGGATGGCAGCCTGCTCGATGATGATAAATCCGTCTGGATACAGGGAAGATTTGCCTGGTTGTTGGCAACACTGTATAATACTGTTGAGCGAAAACAGGAATGGTTGGATGGTGCAAAAGCGGGTGTTGATTTTTTAAGAAAGTACTGTTTTGATACAGATGGCAGAATGTTCTTTCATGTCACGCGTGATGGTAAGCCTATTCGTAAACGGCGTTATTTCTTTTCTGAAACATTTGCAGTGATGGCTTTTGCAGCTTACGCTAAGGCATCAGGTGACCAGGAAATTGCGGAAGAAGCAAGAAACCTTTTTGGAAAATGTATTGCGTATGCAAGCGGAGAAATCACATTACCTGCCAAATTTGAAAATACGCGTCCCGCTAAAGGACTCGGGGTGCCGATGATCCTTATTAACACGGCACAGCAGCTTCGCGAAACAATCGGTGATCCGCGTTGTGATGAATGGATAGCAAAGTGGATACAAGAAATTGAAAACGATTTTGTGAAAGATGATTTGCGTTGTGTGATGGAGCAGGTGAGCCCTGATGGGAAACTGATTGATCATATTGATGGACGGACTTTTACGCCAGGCCATGCTATTGAAGGATCTTGGTTTATTTTACATGAAGCAAAATACAGGAATAATGATCCGCATTTAATTGATCTGGGATGCAGCATACTCGATTACATGTGGGAGAGGGGATGGGATAAAGAACAGGGTGGGATATTTTATTTTAGAGATGTTTATAATAAACCTGTGCAGGAATACTGGCAGGATATGAAATTCTGGTGGCCACATAATGAGACAATCATTGCTACCTTATTGGCCTATACGGTTACTAAAAATGAAAAATATTTACAGTGGCATCAGATGATCCATGATTATGCATACTCCCGGTTTCATGATAAAAAATACGGCGAATGGTTTGGCTATCTTCACCGTGATGGGACGATTGCACAGACTGCCAAAGGAAATTTGTTTAAAGGGCCTTTTCATTTGCCCAGGCAGGAATGGTACTGCGCACAATTGTTGCAAGAGAAATTTTAATTTTGGTGCTTGTCCGCTATAATAAAGGAGCCTATATTAAATCTTTCATTCAATTCAATATCGAATATCCAAGACTCCAAAGGTTCACAGAACTCTTTTGGAGAATCCTTACGGACAAAGGAATTCTTGGAATCTTTGAACCTTTGAGCTGATTTCTAATTTTAGAAGTACTGTTTCTGCTTCAATGCCCGTCTGCCGGCGAAAACAGATTCATTATTCAAATGATGTCATTTATTGTTCCCGTATTTAAAAGATAATCATTGGAAATTTGAATCAGAGGAATCAAATTTTCATTTCACTTCTTCTTCGCCCTCATCAGATTTCTATATTTCCATTTAAAATAAAAATGAAAGAGGATACCATGAGTTACTATACCTTCAACGAAATAGAATTTAACAAATGGTTGCTTATAATTGATCTATGACCAATTTTTTATGCTCATTAAATATAAGATTATAGCATTATCCATTTAAAGCACGTTAATATAAAATTAAGTTTCAAACCCGGCGGCCTGCCTGCAAAAGCAGGGTTTGTATGTTTATAGAAATAATGACCGATGCAACGGCTGGTACGATCCCTGTAGGGTCGCATGTGAACTTTATATTTATTTCTATAAATATTTGATACCTCTGGCATCAATCTACGATCATTAAGCGTCTAATTCAATAAAATTATAAGCGTGTGAAGTATAGTTTTGTCATCAGTTCCGGTTGTTTTTCTTTTTCAATTGAGAGGGGGATGGCATAATTTGAATTTCTTTTATTCTGGTGATTTATTTCCGGAAGACATGATCTGTTCATATCATAAAATCCCCCGCCTTAGGCGAGGGGATTTTATCAACCAAAAACCCAAACCTTGAAAAAGGCCGGAGTGAGAAAACCTTATTTAAAGATCAGCTCTTGCACGAGCTTATCTCCCATATATTTGCGCATGTCATTCAGAGAGACGGATATTTTATTAGCTGCATCACTCTATCCAAAAATGTGTGTTTGCAGTGCTTCAAATTTGTCACCAATTCCGTCTAAGGCTTGTCCGATTGGGAATTTGCAGGTACGTTTAATAAAGGCATAGACGGCGCGCATGCTGAAATGGTCATTAATAATTTTTTCATGGTATTTTGTTTTAGTGGAAAGATAATTTTTATTTCTCTATGGGAATTTGGTTAAAGGGAATATAAGACGGCACCTGATTATGAACTGCAGGAATGGTTTGCAGGTAAGCGAAGATGGCTTTTAAATCATTGTCTGTAAGCTTACTATAGACCTTCCACGGCATGGGTGGCATGAGCGGACGGCCTGCCAAAACACCCTGGTATTTTCCAGAACGGATCGTCCGGATAAAAATGTCCGCATTCCATCCGCCTATTCCGGTGGTACTGTCGGGGGTAAGGTTTGCTGGAAATGAAACACCCCATCCGCCTGTCCATGCACCGGTGGGTAGAATTATCGCCCCGCCAGACTTTATTAAGCTTATTTCTGAAGCATCAAATGGCTGTAATGAAGTATCGGTTTGTCTGATACCTGATAAAAAGCGAGAACTATCATCTACCGGACCATTGGGGGTCATTATCGTGGGTGTATGGCAATCGTTACATCCCATAGATTCCACTAAGTATTTCCCTTGTTCCAACATCTGATCCCGAGTGGGAGGGTCATCTGTTTGGGCGGTATTATTATTGCAGGAATACAAGTATAGGCTGCAAAGTCCCGTTAGAATGATAATATGAATAAATGGCATTTTGAATGTTGCTTTCATGAGAGGATTTTTATTGTTTAATTGTTGAGTTTCATTTGATATTTTTCCCACGAAGCCACAAAGCGCAGAAATCTGAGGTGGGGTAGTCTTTTACTTTGTGGACTTAGTGTGGGAAAGATTTACGGTATTAGAAGCTTATTTACTTTGCCGGTTCCGGTACAGCCCCGCCACGGTCGCCTACAATCATCCATTGACCGTTTTCTTTCATGAGTACATCCATCCAGCGTTCATTATGTGTTGTTTTTTTGCCGTCTTTATCCTGATTAATATATGTATAATAGTAGTCTGCATAAGCCAAATCTCCTTTTACCCAAATAATTAAAGGTTGTGCCCCCCAAACAACAGTTTTACCTCCCAGTGAAGCACCATAATTTGATCGCTTTACTATATTCCCTTTGTCCAACGGAATAGGTGTGTTGGTTTCCCAGTCATAATAGTTCTCGTCATAATGGGCATAGGCCGATTGCATATCATTGTTGGCGAAATCATTAAAGATTTCATTTTCCGTAGCCCAAACTGCTTTTTGTTCGGGAGTCCATTGAATTTGTGCGGAAGCTGTTGTTGCTGCCAGGCTTCCTGTCACCAGGACAAGGGCGCCGAAAAGAATTGTCTTTTTCATTGTTGTGGGTTTTTAGTTTTTTAGAAATAATTGGTTGAAAAAGACAAAGTTACTGTTGCGGGGAAGGGGTGTGTTAGTAAATTCCGGTCAATCTTTGGTAATTTTCACGCATTTTTGGAAGAAATCGGGAAAAAGTGAGGAGAAAAAAGTTTTTTCTGAAGGGACATTCATTTTTATGGTTTATTAGGAAAGTCCGCCCTTCTGAAAATGGCTTATAATTGCGATAATGATTTTACATATTAAACTATAATTCGACTGATTTCTTGAGCGATAGAGTAACTTCTATAAACAATGTCCCAATGAGGTTAACGGATGAGTGCCGGCTGCACATTACGATGGGGCATCCCGAAATGGCAGATTATTATTATGAGATATTGGAAACGGTTGAAAGCCGAATATTGTTTATGAAGGAGAACATGGTGTGTTGATAGCGGTGAGTGGGGAATTGGAAAGCATAAATAAATTTATCATTGTGGTTTATAAGGAAGCGGGCATTAAGGATGGTTTTATTATTACGGCATATTATTCTAACAGAACCCAAAGTTTCTTAAAAAAGAAAGTGT
>SCQV01000451.1 GCA_004299085.1 Chitinophagaceae bacterium
TTTAAGTTAACCATATTTTGTTTGTTCATAACGACTTCTGTTTTTTCTCAGACACCATTACAATGGTCGGAAAGAATGGCCTCCACCGTCATGACTATATGGAAAGTTCCTTCTTCTGATGGCCTGTCGCCGTTTCCTAAGTGGAGTTATGATGAAGGAGTGGTATGGAAAGGTATGGAAGGGCTGTGGAAACTGACGGGTAATGGGAATTATTTTCGTTATATACAACAGTGTATGGATTATTCCATCCATGAAAATGGAGAAATTAAAGGATACAAGCAACAGGATTATAAATTAGATGATATTAACAATGGAAAGATCCTCCTGATGCTGTATCGTGTCACCGGCAAGAAAAAATACTGGGAAGCCGCCACCCTGCTGCGCAATCAGTTAAGGACACAACCCCGGACTTATGAAGGAGGTTTCTGGCATAAAAAGATATATCCTGATCAGATGTGGTTAGATGGGTTATATATGGCGGAACCATTTTATGCGGAATATGCTATGCTGGCTCATGAAGGAGATAGCTCATTTGAAGATATAGCGCATCAGTTTATGCTCATGGAGAAGCATGCCCGCGATCCCAGAACAGGACTGCTTTATCATGGATGGGATGCGTCTAAAAAACAACGATGGGCAAATCCCGTTACAGGTGATTCTCCAAACTTCTGGAGCCGTGCGATGGGGTGGTATGCGATGGCCTTGGTAGATGCCTTGGATTACCTGCCTGCCGGTAGGCAAGGCCTGCCTGCCGATAGGCAAGGTTTCCCTATGAATAATCCTTACCGTGATTCATTAGTTCAAATTCTGAACCGCCTTGCAGCAGCCGTTTCTAAAGTGCAGGATCCGGTAAGCGGGTGCTGGTGGCAGGTGCTGGACAAAGGAGGTGATAGCGCGGGTAATTTTCTGGAAGCATCGGGTTCATGTATGTTTGTATATGCGCTGGCAAAAGGGGTAAGAAAAGGATATCTTCCCTTAAGATATTTGCAGGTAGCCCAAAAAGGATTTGCAGGAATCATTAAGCAATTTATTACTACCTCCTCCGGCGGTCAATTAATACTAAATGGAACTTGCCCGGTGGCTGGTCTTGGAGGAAAACCATACCGGGACGGGAGCTATAACTATTACATTAGTCAGAAGCCGGTTGCTGACGACCCAAAGGGAATCGGTGCTTTTATCATGGCAGCCAACGAAATGGAGATTGCCTCGTTACAACCTGTTGGTAAAGGAAAAACAGTGCTGCTGGATAATTATTTCAATCACGAGATGAAAAAAGATATGACCGGCAAAATGATTACCTATCATTATACCTGGGATGATATGGCTAACAGTGGCTATGCTGTCTGGGGAAATATCTTTCGTTATCGGGGCGCAAAAACGGATATGCAGGAAAAAGCGCCCGGTAGGAAAAGTCTCAGTCATGCGAATGCCTATATTATTGTAGATCCTGATACGAAAGTGGAAACTGCCCGCCCGAATTACATTGAACCAAAAGAGGCAGATGCTATATATCATTGGGTAAAAAAGGGAGGGGTATTGTTACTCATGGCGAATGATTCCGGCAATTGCGAATTTACACATCTGAACCGGCTTGCTGCAAAATTTGGTATTCATTTTATAGAAGACAGCAAGAATCATGTTCCAGGCCATCAGTTTGAGAAAGGTGCTTTTATTATGCCCTCGCCCCAACCTATATTTAAAGAAGGCCTGAAAGTATATCTGAAAGAGATTAGTACACTGAGTATAGGACCTCCGGCACAAAGCATTTTCAATAGTGATGGCGATGTGATTATGGCCGTTTCTCATGTAGGGAAAGGAACTGTTTTTGCCGTGGGAGATCCCTGGTTTTACAATGAATATACGGATGGCAGAAAGCTTCCTGCAGAGTATGAGAATTATGAGGCGGCTTGCGATCTGGCAGATTGGATATTTTCACAGGTAAAGAGCAATTAGATGATTAATTAAATTCTGGTATTGCAAACTATAAGCGATGGAGCTATCGAAACAAAAAGTTTTAAAAAAGTTGATTCATACGGATCATGTTCAGATGCCGCAAAGTAATGTGTTTGATCTTCCAGAAAAAGTAATTCAATTTGGTACGGGAGTTTTATTGCGTGGCTTGCCTGATTATTTTATTGATAAAGCGAATAAGCAAGGCATCTTTAATGGACGGATAGTGGTCATTAAGTCCACAAATACAGGAAGCACCGATTCGTTTAATAAACAAGATAATCTTTATACACTTTGTATAAAAGGCATAGAAAATGGGAATAAGGTGGATGAAAATATTATCAATGCATCTATCAGCCGTGTGTTGAATGCCCAAGATGAATGGAGTGAAATACTGGCTTGTGCCGCTAATCCCGATCTGCAATTGGTTATTTCTAACACTACGGAAGTAGGAATTGTGTTAACGGATGATAATATTCACAACAATCCGCCATCCTCTTTCCCGGGCAAGCTGCTTGCTTTTCTTTATGAACGTTACCGGGTATTTCAGGGAGATGCTTCAAAAGGATTGGTTATCATTCCTGCAGAATTAGTTCCTGATAACGGTAAGATGCTTTCAGAAATCCTTATGAAGTTGTCAGAAAAGAATAAGCTGGAAGACACGTTTAAATTATGGCTGACAGCACATAATTATATCTGCAGCTCATTGGTGGATCGAATTGTGCCCGGTAAGCTGCCGGAGGATGAACATAAAGCAATAGAGGAGAAGTTGGGTTATGAAGATGCATTAATGATCATGGCAGAGCCTTATCGCTTGTGGGCCATAGAATCTTCTTCTGGCAGAGTAAGGGAAATACTATCCTTTAGCAAAGCGGATGACGGTGTTATCATTGCTGATAATATTGAGAAGCACAGAGAATTAAAAATGCGATTACTCAACGGTACGCATACCTTTAGTTGCGGGCCTGCCTTACTATCAGGAATTGACACTGTTAAAGAGGCTATGTCTAATGAAATCATGGGGCGCTTTATTGAGCAAATCATGAAGAAAGAAATCGTTCCTGCCATTACAGATGCTGAAATATCTTTGGATGAGGCGATGGCTTTTTCTCAAAAGGTGCTTGATCGTTTCAGAAATCCTTTTATAGAACATCATTGGCTGAGCATTACAGCTCAATATTCCTCTAAAATGAAAATGCGGAATATTCCTATTTTGCTAAGTCATTATAAAAAAAATCAGGAGGCCCCTTCCTATATGGCATTTTCATTTGCAGCCTATATTTATTTTATGAAGGTTGAAAAAACAGGAGATACCTTTGAAGCAAGACTGAATGAACATGTTTATGCTGTAAAAGACTCAAAGGCAGGTATCCTGTACGAGCATTGGAAAAAGAAGTTTGTACCGGGTGTAGTCCTTTCTGTTTTGCAGGATAAAATGTTATGGGATATTGATTTAACTGAGTTCCCCGGATTTTCACAAGCGGTCACTGGATATCTTCAGGAAATAATAGAGAATACTTGTTCGGGAGCTATGAGCCATTTGTTGAAGGAGCAGCATAATATGGTGCAATAGGAGAGCGTGATTTCCTGCTTATTTTCTCTTTTCCACCGGCTGCATAAAGACCTCACATCACCTATCTTGCTATGATCACAAATTTTCATGTAAAGTGACTATCCTGTGTAGCTGCGTTACCTTCAGTATGGTACGATCTGGGAAGCTGAAGAGGGATTTCAAAATGAAACCCCTTTTAGCGGGCTGAAAGTGACTCCAGTCGAACACCTTATATTCTTTTTGACGTTTTTGGATAGTCTTAGGATATTTTGAATTCTATAGTTCTGGCGAGATCTTAAAATCTTATATTGGCCCTGCAAATACGCTTTAAGAAAATATTTGCCCCTTACATCCTTTCGGGTAGCTTTTAGGCCCTGTCTATAAGTAAAAAAGAGGCATTTTAGTGTTGTTTTCCAATTCGTATGATTATTGTCTTTCCCAATATATTCTTAGCCGTGTCAATGTTTACGGCGAAAATCTGTGCTTGTCCAATTCCTGAAACAATTGAAAGAAAGATGCGGTGACAAACCCATTGCACTTATACAGGGTAATGCATTTTATCAACATTGTTTTGCAGTAAAAGCATTTGCTGATAGCTTAGGCCATACAATTTGCTATATCTGCCGCCATATTCTCCTAATCTCAATATCATTGAACGGCTTTAGGAATTTACTAAAAGAAAAACCCTCTATGGTAAATATTACAACAAGCCTGCTGAATTTCATCAGGCCATTCAAAAATTTTTTGCTAATGTCAATCAACAATATGCTAATGAATTAAAATCTTTACTCTCCCTGAAGCTCCAATTTTTCGATAATCCTAATCCACTAATTTATCCCTTATGAAGTATAATTATTTAACCTTATTTTCTGTATCCTCACCGCATTTAATATTGCCAATAAAGCTACCCCCACATCGGCAAATACCGCTTCCCAGAGTGTGGCTATTCCGCCGGCGCCTAATATTAAAACAATTACTTTAACTGACATAGCCAATATAATGTTTGGCCATACTATCCTCCGGGTGATCTTTCCGATTTTAATAGCAGTTACTATTTTAGATGGTTGGTCATTTTGTATCACAATATCCGCTGTTTCAATAGCAGCATCAGAGCCTAAACCGCCCATAGCAATACCGGCATCTGCCAATGCAATTACGGGCGCATCATTCACACCATCACCCACAAAGGCAAGCGTTTGGTTTTCATTTTTAAGTACCTGAACTTTTTCTACTTTCCCTTCAGGCAATAAGTCGCCGTATGCCTCATCCATACCAAGCTGATCTGCTATTTTTTTTGTTACACTTATTTTATCACCCGAAAGCATAACCGTTTTGATATTCAACCGATGCAAATTGTCAATCGTTACCTTTGCATCTTCTTTAATCTCATCAGCAATAGTAATGTAACCGGCATACTTTCCATTCACTGCTACCGCCACAGTCGTATCTGAGATCTGTTCAATTTCTTTATCATACGGGATGCTTAATTTCTTCAGTAATTTGATATTTCCTGCCACTACATCAAAAGTATCTATTTTCCCTTTTAACCCATGTCCGGCTATCTCCTCCACATCTTTAATTTCCACATTCTTTATAATATCTCCCGCAAATTCAGCAATTGCCAAAGCAACAGGATGAGTGGATTTACTTTCCAAAGTCGCTGTCAATTTTATGAAAAGTTTTTCATCAAAATCCTTTACTGCTATCTTTTGTACCTTAAACACGCCTTTAGTGAGCGTGCCTGTCTTATCCATTACAACAGCATTTATTTTTGTCATTAGATCAAGGAAATTAGACCCCTTAAAGAGGATTCCGTTTTTAGAAGCCAGCCCAATGCCGCCAAAATATCCTAAAGGAATTGATATGACTAAAGCGCAAGGACAGGAAATTACCAGAAACACCAGTGCCCTGTAAAGCCAATCATTAAAAACATAATAATTTACAAAAAAATACGGCAGCAGGCAAACGGCTGCAGCGAGAAACACCACAAGAGGCGTATATATTTTTGCAAAGCGGGAAATAAATAATTGAGTAGGCGATTTACGGGCAGCGGTATCCTGTACCATTTGCAATATCCTTGATAACTTGCTGTCTTTGAAAAGAGCGGTAACTTTTACTTCTGATACAGTATTCAGATTAATCATTCCCGCCAGTACTTTTTCCCCTCGGTATTTATTATCCGGCTTGCTTTCCCCTGTAAGCGCAGCAGTATTGAAGGATGCTTTTTCAGATAATAGTTTTCCATCTAGCGCTACTTTTTCTCCGGGCTTTATTTGAATAGTTTCACCTTTCTGTACCTCCGATGGGGCTACTGTTTGAAGATTTCCGTTTCGATTTACTGTAACTCTATCAGGTCTTATATCAAGCAATGCTTTTATGGAACGCTTGGCGCGGTTGATCGCCGTACTCTGGAACCATTCTCCAATGGCATAAAATATCATCACCGCCACTCCTTCGGCATATTGCCCAATATAAAAAGCTCCTAAGGTAGCAATGCTCATCAGAGAAAATTCATTGAAAATATTCCCTTTTGTGAGATTGATACCTGCTTTTTTCAAAGTGCTATATCCTGCCAGCAAATATGCTATAGCATAAATAATAAAATTACCCGTCGTAGAGAATGATTGTCTAAACCCATACTGTAAAATAAGCATTGTCAGCAAAATCACAGCGCTTAACAATAAATGACCCTTACTTTTAATTTCACTTTTTTTCTCCTTTACACCAGCTACTACCATCTCCTTTTCCTTATTAACTTTTTCGATGCGCTCTTTTTGTATTGGCGGACATTCCACACTGCCGTATGAACAATAAATGCAGCAACCTCCCTGTTTTGGCTGTAATATTTTATGGCAGTTTTCACAATCATATTGTATCCGGCAAGAATTATCCGGCATGGTCTCCTTTTTCTGGAAATCACAATATGGACAAGTTATGATGGAATTGAATATTATATTTTGCATATATCAGCGGCTGCATTTATTATCTTAAATATCATTACTCTTCTTCGCCTTCGCTTTCTGCCTGCGATAAAATATAAAAAGCTCCTTTGGTTACAATCTTTTCTTCTGAAGAAATCTGCTGGAAAGGATTAACCTCAGTATAGCCTAAATCTGTAACGCCGGTTGTTATTTCTACTTTTTTAAACCCGTATAAACTGTCTTTTGCATCCGGTGTATTAGCTACCTCAAAGATATATTCTTTCCCTGCTGATCTTACAATTGCATCCACCGGAACGGCTGATGTAGTTTGATTTCCTACATCAATTAGTGCGGAAACGTACATGCCTGGCATCAACCTGCTTTTTGTAGCATCTTTAATAATGGCATGGGCGATCACGGCTTTAGTTTCATTTTCAAAATTTTTATTAATGCCATATATTTCGCCGAAAAATTGTTTATTGTTTTGATTAGTGAGAATAAAAGTTACTTTTTGGCCCGGCTTTACTTTAAATAGATCTTTTTCATACACTAATAAATCACAGTGAATTTTAGAATTATCCACGATATCCATTATTGATTTTGTGGGATCCACGTAAGAGCCGATTTCAATATTAATATGTCCGATAGTTCCACTGATAGGTGCTACCACCGGCACTTGTGCAATAATATTATCGGTTGATAATGCGGCTGCATTCACATGAATTTGTTGCAATTGTTCTTCCAGCGCTTTCAGCTTTACTCTTTGAGAATTATAGTTTGTGCTTGTTTGCTGGAATATTTTTCCGGTGCCGGCATTTTGCTTATTTAGTTCTTTTTGTCTTTGATATTCCAACTCCAGATACGATAATTCGCTCTTAGTAGTTAAATAATCCTGTTGCAATTTGATGAAATCCGGATTTTCAATTGTAGCAAGCGTTTGCCCTTTTTTTACATAAGTACCTTCCAGCACGAAAATATTTTTGATTACTCCTCCCATGAGCGTTGATACATTGGCCTTATTTTGGGGAGGTACTTCCAATTGACCAGATACTTTTACTACACTTCTAAGATTTTTTTGTTCAATAATCCCAATTTCTATTCCCGCTGCTTTCATTTGTACAGAAGAAAGCCGGATAACATCAGATTGTTTTTCTGCTGCAGGAGCCGGTTCGGCGCTGTTCCCGGATAGAGATTTATCTCCATTAGAATGGCATGAAACAAAAGTCGAAGCAATAATTGCGGATAATGCAAACAGACAATAATATTTCATGGCGGGAATTTTTTTGGTTTTTAAGTTTTTCATTTTATTGAGCTCCTTTAAGATAATTTAGCTGAATAATAGTTTGGTTATATTGATTGAGCGTTTCCAGATAATTCAATTTTATATTGATAGCTTGGGAGGTATTCTGGATATATTCCACATATCCAATCTCTCCTTTTTCATAAGAAAGTTGTGATACTTTTATTAATTCATTGGCTTGTTTCAGTCCGGTTGATTCATAATAATTCACTGATTGCTGTAATTTTAAATATTGTTGATAAGATTGCCGATAGGCTGTTTGTAAATTATTATCTGTGAGTTGTAGCTCTGTTTGAGATATGAGCTGCTGCATCTTGGAAGCATTTATTCTTGCAGCTTGCGCCCCAGAGAACAATGGGACTCCTACACCTATTTGAAAGCCTGCGATGCGTGTATTTGGAGTATAGTCCCGATCTATTTTTGCCGGATTAAATGAGGGAATAAAATACTGCTGGTAATAGCCGATGCTTAAATCGGGCAATAATTTATTTCTCTCCAGCTTAGTTTGAGCAATGGCCACATTTACCTGCTGCGCATAATAATCCAGCAAGGGATTTTGACTAACCACAATGGTATCTGGTATGAGTTCTCCGGTTATTTTCGATAAGGAAGAATCTGCCGGTATAATGGGTTCCGATATATTCATTAGCTTTTGCAATTGAATCTTATAGATTTCAATATCTGCTTTCGCTTGTCGTTCCAGTACCAGCACTTCCTGATATCTGCTTTGTGCAGCGAGCTTTTCCAGGTTGGAGGTCTCTCCGGTTTTGTATCGTAACGTCGCCCGCTCAGAAAAATTTTTATAAATACTATCCTGATAAATTAATATGCTGTTTTTTCTTATTGCCGCTAACAGGTTATAGTAAGCCGACCTTACATCTCTTATTAAGTCGTTTCTGGTTATACGAAAAGATTTATCGGCTAAGATAGTCTGTTGCTTCAATAATTTGGATTGGGCGGAATATACTGTTGGAAATGAAAAATTTTGATTAATTCCGATGCTGTTATCAGGGCTGGCCCCATTGCCAGGACTTTGCGCCAAGATTAATTCTGTTTTGTTGGCATCAAAAGCTGTTTTTTGGAAAATTCTTTTCTGCTCTGTATTATATTTTTCTGCTTTTATTTGTAAATTATTTTGCAGCGCTATATGGATACATTCATCCAATGTTTTTGTAATGCTTTGAGCGTTTGTTCTTCCTGAAACAGAGATTAGACCTACCGTTATTATTAATATCATTAGAGTTTTTCCAACTGCCGGAACATTACTTTTTTTCATGAAAGAGATTTTATTTTTTTTAGAAAAAAGAATATATAAAACAGGCAACACCAGCAAGGTTAGTAAAGTAGCCGATATCAGTCCGCCAATTACCACGGTAGCCAATGGTCTTTGTACTTCTGCTCCGGCGCTTGCAGAAAAAGCCATAGGGAAAAACCCAAGCGAGGCTACCGAAGCTGTCATGATTACTGGTCGCAATCTTGCTTTCGTTCCCATTTTTACTCTTTCATAAATATCCGTTATGCCTTCTTTTTTCAACTGATTGAAATAGCTGATGAGCACCATTCCATTTAATACCGCCACGCCAAATAATGCAATGAATCCTATTCCTGCTGATATACTGAAAGGCATCCCGCGTATCCATAATGCGAAAATGCCCCCGATTGCAGAAAATGGTACTGCCGTGAAGATGAGCAGCGTTTGCTGAATAGAATGAAAAGCAAAAAAGAGCAATATCATGATCAATAATATCGCTATGGGAAGCGCAACAGATAAGCGCTTCTTAGCTTCTACCAAATTTTGAAACTGTCCGCCGTAAGTAATATAATATCCGGGTGGAAGCAGTAATTTTTTATCGAGTATTTTTTTAATGTCCTCCACTGCGCTTTGCACATCTCTGCCGTGTATATTGAATCCAACATAAATCCTGCGCTTGCCATCTTCTCTTGAAATTTGTGCCGGCGCTTCTTTAAATTCAATATCCGCCACTTGGCTCAATGGCACCTGATTACCGGACGGAAGCGGGATATATAAATTTTGAAGATTACGAATATCATTTCTTTCATCTCGTTGCAAACGCACGACCAGATCAAAACGCTTTTCTCCTTCAAACACTACCCCTGCAACGCTTCCAGCAAAAGCTGTCTTCAGAATCATATTTACATCTGAAATGCTTAATCCATATTGTGCCAACTTATCCCGGTTATAAGTTACTGTAAATTCAGGTAAGCCACTAACCTTTTCCACATAAGGGGTGCTTACCCCTTTGACTTTTGATATAAGTGCTGCTACTTTATTTGCCTCTGTGGCTAACATATCCAGGTCATCTCCGAAAATTTTAATGGCTACATCCTGTCTAATGCCCGTCATCAGCTCGTTAAAGCGCATCTGCATCGGCTGTGTGACTTCTACATTTATTCCAGGCAGCACTGATAACGCTTCTTTAATTTTCTCCATCATTTCCTCTCTTGTTTTTGCGCTTGTCCATTCTTTTTTATTTGTATTCATGGCAAGCATCATATCACCTCTTTCAAAAGGCATAGGATCGGTAGGAATTTCAGCGCTGCCGATACGAGTAACGATTTGTTTAATTTCAGGAAACCCGGACTTTAATATCTTTTCCGCTTTGCTGAATGTTTCTACGGATTCCGACAAAGAAGCTCCTTGCATCATGCTAATTTCTACCGTCAGATCACCTTCATTCAGCGTAGGAATAAATTCTCCACCCATCCGGCTAAATATCCAGATACTTATTGTAAATAAAATAATAGCAGCCGCAATAGTGATTATTTTTGCTTTCAATACCACATGCAAAACCGGCTCATATATTTTATGCAAAAAGTCCATGATGCGGTCTGAAATATTTCGTTTATGTTCTGTTTTTTTGCTCATGAACAAAGCACTCATCACAGGCACGTATGTCAGAGATAAGATAAGCGCTCCCAGGATAGCAAAGGCAACGGTTTGAGCCATCGGGCGAAACATTTTGCCTTCGATGCCTGTCAATGTAAAAATGGGTAGATAAACGACAAGGATAATAATTTGTCCAAAGGAAGCCGAGCTCATCATCCGCCGGGCGCTCTCATATACTTCATTATCCATTTGGGATGAAGATAATTTTTTTATTCCCGAATGATGGTGGTTGCTCGTGGTAATTTTGTGGACAACACTTTCTACAATTATGACTGCCCCATCTACTATTAATCCAAAATCAATGGCGCCGAGGCTCATCAGATTACCTGATACACCGAATAAATTCATTAATGAAATAGCAAAAAGCATAGACAGTGGAATCACAGAGGCAACAATTAACCCACCCCTCAGATTCCCCAACAGCAACACCAATATAAAAATCACTATTAATCCGCCTTCCAGCAGGTTTTTCTCCACCGTATGAATAGCTCTGTTTACTAATTCCGTGCGGTCAATATAAGGTTCGATGACTACGCCTTCGGGAAGTGATTTTTGTATTTGCTTCATACGCTGCTTTACATTCTTAATCACCCGACTAAAGTTTTCTCCTTTCAGCATTAAAACTACTCCGCCCACCACTTCTCCTTGCCCGTTACGGGTAACTGCACCATAACGGGTAGCATGCCCAAATTGAACTGTAGCTACATCGCGGATAAGCACGGGAATACCATTGACATTTTTTACTACGATCTTGCCGATATCGTCCAATGTTTTTACTTGACCCAATCCGCGGATGAAGTAAGCATTGCTCCGTTGCTCAATGTAAGAACCACCCGTATTAGCATTATTGTTTTCCAGCGCTGCATATACTTCCGGAATGGTTATATTCATGGCGTTGAGCTTATCATTATCCAGCGCCACTTCATATTGTTTTACATATCCGCCCCAGCCGCTAATCTCGGCTACGCCTTCCGTACCAGCTAATTGTGGTCGCACAATCCAGTCCTGTATTGTGCGTAAATCAGTAGCAGAATATTTTTTTTCATATCCCGGCTTTGGGTGAATAGTGTATTGATATATTTCTCCTAAACCGGTTGTAATAGGCCCTAATGAAGGTTCTCCCAACCCTTGTGGAATATTCGCTTCGGCTTCTTTCAGCCTTTCAGAAATCTGCTGCCGCGCCCAGTAGATATCTGCATTATCTTTAAATACGATCGTGATAACGGAAATGCCGGAACGGGAAATAGAGCGTTTCTCGATTACCTTGGGAATATTAGCCATCGCCAACTCAATAGGGGCTGTAATATATTGTTCCACTTCTAAAGCTCCCAAGGTAGGCGCCTGCGTGATAATCTGCACCTGATTATTGGTGATATCCGGTTCTGCATCAATTGATAAGCGGGTTACAGAATATATTCCCCATAGGATTAATCCCAAAGTCATGAAGCCAATGATGAGCTTATTCTTTATGGAGAACTGAATAATTTTATCGAACATTAAAATATTGTTTGATGGTTAATAACTTAATTGAAGTGCAAACAGGGCGCATCGAATCTGACGCCAATCTGCTATGCATGAAATTTCAATAAATGAAAGGAAGTTATTAACCTATCTTCGGCGGCTGCCAGATGGAATTGAATTCGTAGGAACAAAACGGATTTTGATAATAAAATCTTATCGGTTGAGAAATAGTCATTGCCGCTTTAAAATAAACAATTGGCTGATAAAACGCTGAGGCAGGACAATGAGAGCAGGAGCAAAAAGGAGTACAAGGTTTGTGTTTGGTTTGAGGAGATGGATGATTAGTATTTACGGCGGTGATTATAGTTGTTGCTTTATTTGCATAGTTCATACTCTCTGTGTCCTTGCATGGATAACAGGAAAGCAAAAGCAGGTAAACACCGAATATGCAAATGAAAAACTTCATCAGGTACAAAAGTAAACAAAAAAATAACTTAGTATTTTTTATCTAATTTTATTTTTTGATAATAGTGATATGGTTAAGTATTATATAGCTAAGCTAATTTTAGTCGCCACTTGTTTATATACCAGAGCCCTATGATTAGAACTAGTAAGGAAATTTGGGAAAGCATAGTTTCTACTGTTGGATAAATACCCAACCATCCCAATCTTAGATTAAATATAAAAGGGGTGACTGAAAAAAATCCGGCTTCCTGAATGGCATGCACCCCATCGCCAATCAATACGACTGCAAGTAGGGTAATCATCCAGGATGAGTAGCGAAATAACGGTCGTATAGGGATTCTGGTAGAAAACTTTAAAAATAAGATAACTAAAACTGCTATGACAGCAAAAGCAGCTAATACACCTAACCCTATAGAAGATTGATCTTTGGATGCGGTCTCCAGGCTGACGGCCTGAAGGAACAAAATGGATTCAAACGCTTCCCTAAATACAACCATGAAAGAAAAAGCACCAAGCCCTATCATATTTTCGGTTTGAATTAATTTGTTGATTTTCTCCTCTACAAATTTTTTCCATTGTTTTGCGTTGGAATTATTGTGTAACCAAAGCCCCGCAAATGTCAATACACATACTGCGAATAAGGTTACTAATCCTTCCATCATTTCACGGTTTTTACCTCCTATCCTTAATATCCAGTCTGAGAAAAACCAACCTGTGAAACCTGCTATTATTGCCAAAGCCCATCCTCCATGTATCCATAACAGAGTCTTTTTTTTGCCGGTTTTGCGAATGAGTGTCAGCATTACTGCAATGATTAAAAATGCCTCCAAGCCTTCCCTCAATAATATGGATGCAGACAATAAAAATGCGAGCCAGTAAGTAAGTTTCCTGTTTTTGAGCATTTTATCGGCCTTGGAAATCATAGAAAGGGATGTGCTTATTTCCTTTTCTACTATTTTCGCCGGTTTCTTCCCGTTAATAATTGTCCTCAAGCCAAGCATTTGCTGTTCGAGTCTTGCAGTAAAATCAGGATTGTCTGCACGAAGCTGAGCTTCAATCGGTTCGATGCCATTTAAATAAGCCGCCAGCGCCATTTGCCTGGCTTCAATATAATTTCCTGCCTGATAAAACGCCATTACTTCATTTACATCACGTTTGGCTATAGTAAGCGAATTAATCTGGCTTTCATCCGTTGAATGTAGCCGAAGGCTGAGTAATCTATTCATGCCTTCCTGGGTTCCGCTTTTCAACCTGGCAAGAAGCTCAGGATCAGTGCTTGTGGCAACTGTTGCAAGATTAACTTTTTGCGTAGCCTCATTGAATGACCGGGCCAGCATTGAGCTATCAAGATGATTATTTTTATATCTTAATGATTCAATATAAAATGCCACATCCCAGACTTGTTGGTCTGATAATGCTGTAAATCCCGGCATCGAAGTTCCGTTTACCCCTAAACGGATTGTATTATAAGCATTGAAAGGGGAAATCCGATTCATGAATGAATCATCCATAAAATCGGCAGGTGATGGCTTTAACGTTTTAGCAAGTACCCCGTTCCCATCTCCTTTAGCTCCATGGCAGGAAGAACAGTTTAGCTCGTACATTCTCTCCCCATTTACAAGATCTGGCCATATAGCGGGTGCTACTCTGAAACCGGTTATTTTGATAATATCCTGGTTAATTCCATTAGCTAAATAAGCCACTTCCTTATGATCTTTTTTTTCATGAATAAAGTTTTGCAATTGCTGAATTTTTAAAATTATACTGTCCTCTTTCTTTCCCTTGAATATTTGTTGTGCAGTTTCCTGTGCAGTACTGGTAAATTCAGTCATTTCAGCATATTCAGTAGTGCTAATGACTTTTTTATTGCTTACTGCACCCTGGTAATCGCTTGCTACATAGCCAAGCAAATGGATGACAGTCTGGATTTTTTGATTATCCTCTTTTGTATATCCGGTTGATTGGCTGAAACCCCCAATGAAGAAAATGAATAAGCAGCTAAAAAGAAGACTTGCTCTTAGGCAATACCTTAACAGCATAAGCTTTATTTAAAAACTAATAAAAATGACCCTATATCTTTAAAATATGCAAAAGAAGAATTTTCATTCCAATGGGGTTTACGCAATTCAGAAAAACATTTGCGAGAACGGGTAATAAATATGATCTCAATGTTCTTTGTTGTTTGACATAGTTCCACAAAGATGTTTGGCAGTGTCACGGGTGACCTGTCCGGAAATAATATTACCGGCTATGTTCATAATTACATCAGCCTGCTCTCTGCCATAATCTTTACGAAGCTGACTAAAATCTTGGATACCGAGACAGGTGGCCACTTTATTGCTTCTGGCTGTTGCGATGAGGTGTCTATGTTGTTCAGATAGGATGGTATGGAACTCGTCGAAAATAAGGCTGCTTTTCAGCTTCCCTTTTTGGTTTACCAGCTTTATGAGTCGGTTCACATAAAGGGATAAAACTGCTCCGTAAATCTGTATTTTCTGAGGATTATTGTCCATGCAGACCATCTTAGATTCATCGGGGTTATTGATGTCCAGCGTAAAGTCACTGCCGGATAAAGCATACTATAATTGTGGTGAAGCGAGCCTTGCCATTGCTACCTTGGCAGCGGCAATGACACTCAATTCTCACTTCCGGTAGCTATGAATATAGTCGTAAAGGAGGATCCGGAGATTTTGCGATTATCCAGCAAAGGCGATGTTAAGACGTTTCAATTTTCGATTGACGTTGATCTTCTTTCCCTTTATTTGTAAATGATTTTATTGGACTATACGCAGTACGGGCGGTTTTATTTTCGTTAACCAATTTTATTTTATCTGAATAAAAACCACCGTCATGAAATCAGCGTATTTATATGTCCGGGTAAGCACCGATGAACAAAAAAGAAAAGGCTATTCTCTTGTAGAACAAGAAAACCACCCTATAAGGCACTGCGAAATATATGGTATCCGGATTAAAGGGATATACCGGGAAAACACTCATCGGCCACCTGAAAATATCTTATTCATAAAATGGGACCGTTTTGGCAGGAACATCGAATACGCTTATCAAATGATAGAATGTTAAGAGAGCTGAATGTTCAGCCTATGGCAATAGATCAACCTATTGATCTTGAAGTACCAGAAAGCATTGTCATGCTTGCTGTTTATTTATCCATACCTGAAGCAGAGAACAGCCGGCGTGGGTTGACAACTTCAGAGGGTATTCGGCGAGCGAGAAAAATGGGGCGATGACCGGGAAAAGCACCTATAGGCTATGCGAACTGGACAGGTCCGGGTGATAAAAATTTATTATACCTAAACAACCGGAGGCAGATCACATAAAGTGGTCATTTCAACAATTGGCAACAGGATCTTATACGATTAGCCAGGTCAGAAAAATGGCCTGTGTAAATGACCTCCAATGCAGTAAGAACAATTTTTTGGAACTTGTACACAACCCGATTTATTGTGGCATCATCAGGATCCCGGCAAATCAGGATGAAGAAGAACAGTTTGTGAGAGCGCTTCATGAACCTTTGATCTCAGAAAGCTTATTCCATCAGGTTCAATTTATGATATGCAAAGACCAAAACAAAAGGGGGAATAGAGACGTTTTGAAATCACTCTTTCCTTTAAGATGTTTTTTGTCTTGTCCCTGGTGCGGTTGCAAGCTAACTGGAAGTGTATCGCAGGGGAAGCATTTAAAATATGCCTATTATCATTGTACAGGATATAAGTGTAAGGGTGGATTCAGGGCGGAGATGTTGAATAGCTGTTATGAAGAGAAACTAAAGAAGATACACCTGCGGCCCGAAGTGTATGAACTTCTTGGTTTCGTACTGGAGGGCGAAAACATTTTTACGCGTCGAAGAGAACACATTGATGACGGAAGAAAATACTACATACTATCTCAAAACAAGAACTTTATATTTCAAAGGCAAGAAAGTACTTTCTGGATGAGAAGATCGACTTTGATGATTTCAGCAAATTGAAAAAGAGCACAATGAGATATTGAGTCAATTGAACCGTCAGTTAAATAGCGTCACCAAAAATCTAACCGACTGTGACCTTAACGATAATTTTTGGCCTGATCTCGATTTTAATGTTTTTCGATCTTATAAAGAACAGGATATTAAGGGGAAACGCGATATCATAAGCCTGTTCATGCCAACATCAATAAACCCTGCTACCGTAACTCTTGAATCCTTAAAGATTGATGAAGTTTCATCCCTGGTCGTTGAATACGTCGAATAGACTTGGGCTTATAGCCTTCTCGGTTTAATCTAATAAATCAATTTCAATCAAATCATAGAAACATGAATCAATACCTTAATAAGAAGTCGAGAGCCTTTTCAGCAAGAAAGATCTCAGTGGACCAAGTTCTAAGACTATTAGGACGGAATGGTATTCGGGTAAACAAGGAAAAAGCCGAAATAATATTGAATTTCCTTTATCTCATTGCAAAGACATATAACACGCAAAAAGAACATGACGACCGCCAGGAATTAGAACACATGGGATCAATCGGGCACCCTATATCAATGTCCTGTTAGCGTTTCATTAACAACACAAATCAGCAGTCAAAAATTTCAAATAAATTCCGAACACCATTTTTGTCTCAGAAAGAGAAGGTAAGTCTATGAGAATCAACGTGCCGATCACATAAAAAAAGGAAACGACCAAAATCGGCCATTTCCTCAGGCGGAGAGGGAGGGATTCGAACCCTCGGTACAGATTGAAGTCCGTACAACGGTTTAGCAAACCGGCCCTTTCGGCCACTCAGGCACCTCTCCGTTTCCAATGATAATTCTTCACCTTTAAAAAGGTTGAATGATACCAAAGGGCAGCAAAAATAGTCAATATTTTCAAAACTTACATCGTCGCCAGTTGAAGTTTTTGCTCAAGATCCATCACACTGTCTTTAAAGTTGGTATCTGTATCCATCAGATCACGCACTGTCTGGCAGGAATGGATGACCGTGGTGTGGTCGCGGCCGCCAAAATGTTCACCAATAGTTTTTAAGGAGTTTTTAGTAAACATTTTCGCTAAGTACATGGTAATTTGGCGTGCCTGAACAATTTCCCGCTTGCGGGTTTTCTCCAACAGCTTGTCATAAGGGATGCTCATGTAATCGCAAACCATCTTTTGAATGGTTGTAATATTCAATTCTCTTGAAGACGTTTTTATAAATGACTTCAGCACTTTTTTAGCAAGCTCCAGATCAATTTCTTTTCGGTTTAAAGAAGATTGTGCCAATAAGGATATCAATGCACCTTCTAATTCGCGAATATTGGATTGAACATTATAAGCTACATATTTAATCACGTCCTTTGGTATTTCCATCCCATCACTTTTCATTTTCATCTCTAAGATTTCCATGCGTGTTTCAAAATCGGGAATTTGCAAATCGGCGCTCAATCCCCAACGGAAACGGCTGAGTAATCTTTCCTGTAATCCTTCCAGATCTTTCGGCGGCTTATCAGACGTAAGGATTAATTGTTTCCCCGACTGATGCAGATGATTGAAGATGGAAAAGAAAGCTTCCTGTGTTTTTTCGGCACGTGCAAAAAATTGAATATCATCAATAATAAGCACTTCTATCAGTTGATAAAAATGAATGAAATCATTAATTTCCTGACGGCGTACACTGTCTATAAACTGATTGATAAATTTCTCCGCGCTCACGTATAATACCGCTTTTGACGGATAGGCCAGCTTTACTTCATTGCCGATGGCTTGACCCAGATGAGTTTTTCCCAATCCTACTCCGCCATAGATGACCAACGGATTAAAAGAAGTAAGACCTGGTTTGGCGGCAATCGTTTTTCCCGCTCTTCTGGCAACGCGGTTACATTCGCCTTCTATATAGGTATCGAAAGTGTAATTAGGATTGAGTTGCGAGTCTATTTGTACGCGTTTTAATCCGGGAATAACAAAAGGATTTTTTACCGGATTTTCAATAACCATGGGAAAGTTAACATCATTTTCCAGGCGTGGGCGTTTAAAGCTGGTAGGCATATTAATGGTTAGCGGATCCGTATGGCCCGCGTTACCATCAACGACAATACGGTATTCAAGACGTGCTTCTTTCCCTAATTCTCTCTTGATGGCTTTCCCTAATAACCCTACATAATGTTCTTCAAGGTATTCGTAGAAAAATTGACTGGGGACCTGAATAGTTAAAATATTATCTTTTAATTGAACCGGTTTAATCGGTTCAAACCAGGTTTTGAAAGGCTGCCATTCAACAATATCCTTGATGATTGTCAGACATCTTTCCCAAACCTGATCGTGTGTGCTGGTCATTGAGCGAATGTTTTTGCATTAAAGGGTGAAGTCTGGTTGAAAAAACTTGCGTATGATTTTTATCGGAACTTTCAAAAAATGATGGAAAGTTTTTCAAAAGACATTTGCGAATTTCTTAAGAAATTGTTGAAAAAAAAAATATATTTCTTTTTGTTTTTTGAAAAAAATTTCTCTATGAAAAAAGATAGGTAAATAAGTTTACATTTATCTTTTATTGCCTGAAACTGTTCGTGGCAGAGAGTCTTAGCAGTATAATCTAAAGAATAAATTATTTTTTTGCATATACTTTTGCATGACAAAACATATTGATATAACTTTATGGCTATCCGTTTATTGTCTTCAATTTTTATTTCTGTTCAATTAGATTTTTATATACCCTTGATTAATAGGTGATTTGGATTTTTTTATAGGAGAATTAGTCTATAAGAAATAAAAAAGTTACCTTTGATAATAAATATTTTAAACGTTTAAACAGCATCACATGGCTTTAGAAATAACTGGAAAAGTTGTAAGGTTGCTTCCCGAACAAACCGGGAAGAGTGCAAAAACCGGAAATGATTGGAAAAAGGGTGGATTCGTCATTGAAACTGAAAGTAATTTCCCAAAGAAAATCTGCTTTACCGCCTGGGGTGATTTAACGGCACAAGTGAATAGCCTGAAAGAAGGACAGAACGTAAAAGTATCTTTCGATATAGAAAGCCGTGAATTCAACGACAAATGGTACACAGATGCAAAAGCATGGAAGATAGATGCGGCAGACAGCCAGAATAGTACCGGACAAACAGGAGCTTCCCCATCTGCTCACTCGGAAAGCGTGGCTGAAGCAGCTTCACAAAGTACTGAAGAATCCTCGGACGATCTTCCTTTCTGATCCTGCAAACTAAAAAAATTTCATAAGGGGCCCTCTAAAAACTCCATTTGCTTAGTGCTCTTTGTGCCCTCTTTGGTAAAAAAGATATGAAAAAATAGGTTTTTGGAGGTTCCCACAAATTGGCAGCCTGTATCATTAACAGGTTGCTTTTTTATTATGGACGCTGCCTGCCGGTTGATCAGGGATATCACTTGTTTGAACCGCGTTTTCAGGACTTTAGTCGAAATTTATTTGGAAAGGAGAGGAATCACTATTTATTTGCAACGATTTACAAAAAGTAAATAATAATGATGGAAAATATACTTTCTGTTCGTCACCTGAAAAAATACTTCGAGGCCCACAAAGCAGTGGATGATATCAGCTTTGATATTTCCAAAGGAAACATTTTTGGATTATTAGGACCTAACGGTGCCGGTAAAACAACTTTGCTGCGTATGATAACCGGTATATTTTATCCCGATGAAGGTGAAATCTTTCTTAACGGAGAACCTTTCGTTGCCACGAAAGACATCAGCCAGATAGGATACATGCCTGAAGAAAGGGG
Organism: Chitinophagaceae bacterium; assembly: GCA_004299085.1. Lineage (GTDB taxonomy): Bacteria > Bacteroidota > Bacteroidia > Chitinophagales > Chitinophagaceae > FW021-bin31. The sequence goes on from SCQV01000451.1 coordinate 20,275, forward strand.
GCTGTATAAAAAAATGAAAATAGGGGAGCAGATACTTTATCTTGCCCAGCTCCGGGGAATGTCATACACGGAAGCAAGGCGGAAAGCATTGTTTTGGATAAAAAGATTTGAACTAACTTCATGGTGGGATAAAAAGGTTGGCGATCTAAGCAAGGGGATGCAACAAAAAGTGCAATTCATTTCTACTATCCTGCATGAGCCGCGTTTGCTGATTCTGGATGAACCCTTTTCCGGTCTGGATCCTATCAATACCAATTTAATTAAAGAAGAAATCTTTGAGTTGGCAAGAAAGGGTACTACCATTATTTTCTCCACTCACCGGATGGAACAAGTGGAAGAGATTTGCCGGAACATTGTTTTGGTAAATAAAGGAAAGAAAATATTGGATGGCCCCGTGGATCAGATCAAACAGAATTTTAAAAAACATGAATTCAGCATTACACTTTCTGGAATTCCTGAAGAAATTCCGGAACAGGAAACCACGTCATTCCTGATTGAAAAGGTGCAGGAACAAACTTTGATTATTAAGTTAAAAGAAGGCAGTTCCAATAATGAAGTTCTGCAGTATTTTATGCAGAAGGGCTATGGTATTAATAATTTTCGTGAGATACTGCCAGGCATCAACGAAGTATTTATTGAACAAGTGGAAAAAAATTTGCCCGAAGATGAACGCCGGCCTATTCAACAAGCTATTGCCTGATCTTCCAAAAAATATTTTATGCATAAAACATGGCTGATTATACAAAGAGAATATCTTTCCAGAGTTAAAAAGAAATCTTTTATCATTTTAACCTTATTGGTCCCGGTGATTATTGCGGCATTCATTGGCATACAGGTTTTCCTGGCGATGGGCGGTAATAAGGAAACACAGCATATAGCCGTGATAGATGAAAGCGCTATGTTTTCGGGAAAGCTAAAAGATGGGCAGCAGTTATTTTTTACTTTTTTAAAAGATAAAAATCCCCAGGCATTTGTAACGCAGTATGAAAAAGCGGGTTATAACGGATTATTGGTTATCCCTAAGTTCGATTTAAATGATCCGAACGGCTTTGTGTATTATTCCAAACATCAGCTTGGACTGGGGCCTTATGCTTATATAACAGATCAATTAAATAGTGTTATTGAAGATCAGCGGATGATAGCAGCGGGGATTGACAAGGAAAAGTTGGATCAGGTAAAGGCGGATGTATCTCTTTTGCAACC
>SCQV01000452.1 GCA_004299085.1 Chitinophagaceae bacterium
ATTCTTGATCGGGGGGACGGCCCCTTAATTGCCGTAAGGTTGCATATACTGACCCGTAAAACATTGGGCGGTATAGAAACTAATCTTTACGGACAACAGCTTGATAAAGATGGGAACCCTGTTCCAGGCTTATATGCTGCGGGAGAGGCAGCGGGATTCGGTGGCGGCGGCATGCACGGATACCGTTCGCTCGAAGGGACTTTCTTAGGAGGCTGTATTTTTTCAGGTAGGACAGCCGGGAGAGAGGCTGGGAAAAATATTATCTGAATGAGCAGAATATGTTACTTTTAACATTCATATTCATGTATGGAGTAAATTATTTTGCGACTATTCGCATGATAAAACCTTTCCGGATAAGTATTCTATTTCTTAGGGAAAACATGATACAAAATTCACTAAATACACATTCCTAACCTCAAAAAAATAATCCATGAAAAAGATCCGTATTCTTTCTCTCGATGGCGGGGGTATCAAAGGCATTATCCCCGGTGTTATTTTAACATACATGGAGAAACAACTACAACTAAAATCCGGTAGTCAAAGAAAAATCGGTGATTACTTCGATTTTATTGCAGGTACCAGTACCGGAGGCATTCTTGCATGTGCGTATTTAATGACGAATCCGGATGGAACGGCAAAGAACAGTGCCAATGATGCCTTAGACCTTTACCTGAAAGAGGGCAGCGGGATATTCTACAGAAGCATGAAGCAAAAGATTTTTTCAGGATTCGGGTTGCTGGACGAAAAATTTAGTGCTCAGGCGTTGGAGCAAGACCTGCTTTCTTTCTTTGGAGATGCCTTACTGGATTCTTTTTCAAAACCATGTCTGATTACTGCTTATGAAATTACTGCAAGAAATGCACACTTTTTCAATAGTGCTGAAGCGACAGAACCGTTATATAATTTTAAAGTCAGGGATATTGCCCGTGCCACATCTGCTGCCCCCACTTATTTTGAACCGGCTTTGATCTATTCACAGGCAGGTCAGAGCTTTTCACTCATTGACGGCGGAGTTTTCGCCAACAACCCGGCACTCTGTGCTTATGCGGAAGTTCGTAAGATGAAATTTTCAATGCTTTTAAAAAATACTGAAAAGCCTGATTTTCCTTCTGCAAAAGATATGCTCCTGATTTCTATCGGAACCGGAACAGTAACAGAAGCGTATCATTATAAGGACTTTAAAGATGCGGGCCAATTGAAATGGCTTCAGCCCATCATTGATATACTGATGTCGGGAAATTCAGAAACAGTAGATTATCAGTTAACCCAAATATATAAGACACTGGAGCTTAAAGACCAGCAGGATTATTACCGTCTGGAACCTTCGCTCAGAGAAGCTTTGCCTAAAATGGATTTGGCTTCCCTTCAGAATATAGATAATCTAAGGCAAGCCGGCTTGTGGTTTATAGATAAAAATAAAGCTACGATTGACGAGATTGTGGGTAAGATATTGGGGAATGAATGAGAACACTATTTATTTAGTAGATGTAAGATTGTTGATTAATGATCATAGATTTTAGAAGTATCGCAAATCATAAATCTGCATTCGTTAATCGTCATTCTGCAATCAGTTAATTTCAGGCTCTTGTTAACTTAAGTTCGCACATAGTATTTATATTAATAGTAACTACACAGGTATTAGTTAACCTGATTCGTTGCTCTAATAATTTTCTGGCACTGTCGAATTTGTAAATCAATTTTAAATCTTTTATGAATGTAGTTTGATAGTAATTGTCCGGTCCATTTCTGTTTTGAGGATTCTTTGGGAGGTTGTTGTAATACGTG
>SCQV01000453.1 GCA_004299085.1 Chitinophagaceae bacterium
AAACCGGATATTATATTCTTCAATCAAATCCAAGATTTCCTCCCTTCCCGTTTTTTTACAACCGGTGTTTGAAAATAAGGCAGAGGGATTTTCACTATTCGTGCATTCGCCCTTCATTCGTGCATTCGTGTCTATCAGGCAATGGCTCCAAACCGGATATTATATTCCTCCATCAACTCCAGGATTTCATCTCTGCCTGATTTTTTTACAATAGATGTTTGAAAATAAGGTGGCAGAAACTCCCACCTGCTTTTCATCTCTTCCATAAATGCTTTAATATTTTTAGCGGTCTCACTTTGTGTGTTTTTATCCGTTTTGGTAAAAATAACCGTGAACGGTATCTGCCATTCTCCTAATTGATTCACAAAATCAAGATCATTTTTTTGCGGTGTAAGCCGGCTGTCAACCAGCACAAAAAGACAAATCAGATTCTTCCTTTTACGGATATAATTTTCTATCATTTTCTCCCACTTCTCCCTTTGCTGAACAGAGACTTTGGCAAAACCATACCCCGGCAAATCCACTAAATTCCAGCTTTCGTTAATAAGGAAATAATTGATGGTTTGTGTCTTGCCCGGATGGCCGCTTGTTTTAGCCAGATTCTTTTTATTGGTCAGCATGTTGATGAGCGACGATTTTCCTACATTAGAGCGGCCTATAAAAGCATATTCCGGCTTATCCGCTTTGGGACATTTCTCCAGATCAACAAAGCTTCCTATATAGGTGGCAGATTGTATGTTCATTGGTTAAATCATTGAATATGGTTAAATAGTTTAAGGGTTGAAATCCTAATTCTTAATTCTCAAATAACAGATAACAGATAATATTCAATGCTCAAATCTCAATGTTCAATACTCAACCATAGAGCAATTGAACCATAGAGCAATTAAACCACTACCTTTGCCCCTCATGCAACAAGCAACCTCCGATAAAGTAGTCCCTTTCAGGACATCAAAGTTAGGCAAGAAAGAGCAGATTGCACAGATGTTTGACGGCATCGCCTTCCGGTACGATTTTCTGAATCATTTCTTATCTCTTGGCATTGATAAGGGCTGGCGGCGTAAAGCGTTGAAATATCTGCAACCGGATCATCCTAAAAGTATCCTCGATATTGCCACCGGCACCGCTGATCTGGCTATTCTGGAAGCCCGGATGCTTTATCCTGAAAAAGTTATTGGCGTGGATATTTCGCAAGGGATGCTTGATTTAGGGGTTCAAAAAGTCCGTCAGGTGAATCTTTCTGATAAGATTACTTTGCAGTTGGCCGACAGTGAATCATTACCTTTTTCTGACAATTCCTTTGATGCGGTTACTTCTGCTTTTGGCGTGCGTAATTTTGAAAACCTGGAAAAAGGCTTGTCGGAAATGTCAAGGGTTTTAAAGCCGGGAGGGAAAGCGGTGATCCTGGAATTTGCTTCCCCAACCGTTTTTCCTGTTAAACAATTCTTTCATTTATATTTCCGTTATATAACTCCATGGATAGGGAAATGGGTAGCCCGGAGCAAAGAAGCTTACAGCTATTTACCCAAATCAGTCAAAGCCTTTCCGCAGAACGAAACGATGGTGGAAATATTAAAACAAAACGGATTCCGGCAGGCAAGCTGCCGTTCATTAACCTTAGGAATATGCGCCATTTATTATGCCGTAAAATAATAAAACCCAGTCTGCTCCTGGGATGCAGCCTGTTATTGTGCTGCAGTGCTTTTTCCCAGGGATTCCTGAATACCGGAAGCTATGATAACCGGCCCTATTATTTTGGTATTACGCTGGGTTATAATAGTGCCTATTTCAAAATAAAACACGCTCCTGCCTTTTTGCAGGATGACAGCCTGTTGGTAGTGCAACCCATGAAGAGCAGCGGATTTAATTTGGGGCTTTTGGGGAATCTTTCTTTAAATCAACGTTTTGATCTCCGGCTGAACCCCAATCTTATCTTTGCCGAACAGGCATTGCATTACGTATTCAAACAAGATTCAGGCGTACAGAATACGAATGTAGAATCTATTTTGTTGAGTGTTCCTTTACAGGTAAAATTCAAATCGGACCGGGTGGGAAATTTCAGGATGTACCTGTTGGCCGGCGCCAAATTCGATTATGATTTGGCGGCTAATGTGCACGCGAGAAAGGCAAATAACCTGGTACAGGTGAGTCCGTATGATTTCGGATATGAAGCCGGCTTTGGCTTTGAATTTTATTTGCCGTATTTTATTTTTTCTCCTGAAATAAAAATCAGCAATGGTGCACGAAACATCTTCCTTCGCCAGCCCGGCAATATCTATTCCGACCGCATTGGCGAAATTCTCTCCCGCATGATTGTTATTTCCATTCATCTGGAAGGATAAAAATTATCCCATTCCGAAAGGAGTCTCCTCCAAAAGAGTTCTAACGGACAAAGGAGTTCTTTGAACCTTTGGACAAAGCCACAGAGAATATTGAGAGAAGTTTTTGTGAATTTTGTGCCTTTGTGAGAGATTTTTAACCCAGATTTTGCAGTTGGCTGCAAAATCTGCCTGAAGGGTCAGACGAAACGAAGTTTGTCTGACTCAGACCGAAGTGTCCGAGTCAGACGAAATAATATTTGTTTGACCCAGATTGAAGCGTCTGGGCCGACGAAGCATAGCTGTCGGGTGAGCGACGATGAATGTCGCCACACCGACTGAAACGTCGGCGGTTAACCTCTTACGGAGTCTGATACTCGTCAGAGTCGTCAGACCTGACAAAAAATGGCAAAAAAGCCATTT
>SCQV01000454.1 GCA_004299085.1 Chitinophagaceae bacterium
AGAAAAGCATATTTCACCGGACGTTGTTCCTGCCGCAAACGCGCAAAAGGAATGGCTGCCAACGCATCAAAACCTAGTATAAAAGCAAACCACTTCACCCATTCGGGATGAAGCGCCACTTTGAAGATATCGGCTATCGGTTGCGCCCAGATGATCATGGCCAGGCTGAGAAAAAAAGTGCTTAGCAAAATCGAGGTGACGGAAGTATTATAAAGTTCCTGCTTATCTTTATGTTGCTGCACAAACCGGAAATAAGCCGTTTCCATTCCATAAGTAAAGATGACTGCTAAAAATGTAGTATAAACGTACATTTTCGTCATCTGTCCGTAACTGGCGCTGGTAGCCAGAAAATAAGTAAGCGCAAATTTCAGGAATACATTCAGAAAGCGGGCTGCGACATAGCTGCCGCCGTACCACAGAGTTTGATTGGCTAATTTACGAATGGAACTCAAGGGGAATATTTTGCACAAAAATAAGATTTCTATGTCTATACGATTAAGGATACTTCGATTCAAATAAAAATCGTCTCTTTAATGAAATTGTGTTATATTTGAAATATATAAGACAAATTTTAAATACACAGTCCATGAAGACCAAATTTTTTATTTCATTCCTCATCATTTTCATCCTTGCTGTCCACATATCTTTCTCACAATCCAAAGAAACCACTGCAAAATACCAGAAAGTTGATCAACCTGCTTTCAGCATTATTTATGACCAGCCTTCTGATATGGTAACAGGCGCTATCCAACAACGCTTAAAAAAAGACGGTATTTCCTTCCGTACCGGTAAAGGAGTCATCAGTTGCGCGGGAGTGAATTACCCCGTATTGGCCGATACCTCCGTCAACCTGTATTTTCTGGTGGAAGGGCGTGGAAGAAAAGGTCGGGACGGCTCTGACGTCGCTTTGTTCATTTCTAAGGGACCGGATCATTTTATCAGCAGGCAGTCCGATCCGCACATTGCCAAAAACGCACTGCAATACCTGAATGAGCTTCAACAAAACGTGAGCGTCTATGCGATTCAACAACAGGTAAGCACGCAGCAAAAAACGGTGGATGGAAAAGCGAAAGATTACAGGAAGCTGCTAAAAGCCTCACACAAGCTCGAAAGCAAAAGGTATGACTTGCAAAGAACCCTTAGCAGCGAAACGAACCTTTCGAAACAAAATAAGCTCCGTGATAAGATCCAGTCGCTTGATAAAAAGATCAACCGTAATCAATCGGATATCAGAAGCAACCAACACGATCTGATGCAGGCAAAAGATCAGTTGAATTTTCTGCAACAACAATTGAATCAGCAACAGGTACAAGGGAAATAGTGGGGTACAGATTGCTTGATTGTTTGATTGCTTGATTGTTTGATTGCTTGATTGTTTGATTGTTTGATTATCTTTGCAGCATATTTGTCAAACCCGAAACCCGAAACCCGAAACCCGAAACCTTAAACTTGAAACTTTAAAGCACCAATCTGCCGCTATAATAATCCAATATCTTCGTTTGCACGATATAATTATATTTCGCTGCTATCAGGTTGAAGTTAGCCTGGCTCATATTATTCTCCGTAATGACAAAATCCACGGAATTGATGGCGCCTGCTTCGAATTTTATCCTGGCTTCCCTAAAGGATTCAGAATAATCGGCCACTTGCTGCACAAATTTTTTATACGTTTCATAAGCCGTGGTCATGCTGACAAAATCACGCTCAATGGCCTGGCGAAGCAGTATCTTAACCGTCTGCTGCTGAAAAGCGGTCTGCGCTTCGGCAATTTTCGATAATTTCACCCTGCTTCTTGCCTGCAATCCGTTTAAAATGGGGATACTCAGATTTAAACCGATATTGGAATTCAGGTTATTTTTCCACTGGCTTCCGTAAGGGACTTTACTTGATGAGTAATTGGATTCAGGAGCATATACAGGCAGTTTATCATTGTTGAACATGACGTAGTTATTAGTTTGCTGATCCGAAGTGTTGATCAGTCGAGAAGTGGCAGCGGCGCTGGAATAATTAGTACCAAATCCCCCAAACAAAGATAAGGTGGGGAACAAATTACCCCTTGCCGACCTCACCGCTCTTTTTGCACTTTCATCATGCAATTCAGCGGCTTTTACCTCCGGAAGATGAGCAATCGCATATTGATAAATATCATCCATTGTCCCATTGTACGGAGACAGAATGGCTGTTGCAATAGGAGTCAATTCCATGTTAGCAGCATAGGGAATATTCATGAGTTGTGCCAGGTTTAACCTGGCAGTGGTCAATGCATCCTGCGTAGTAAGCACAGTTATTTCATTACTACCCAATTGTCCCCTGGTGTTATACAAATCGGAAGGAGCAATATTCCCCTTATTATTTTCAATGGTGAGCCTGTCCACTTGCTGCCGGGTTACTACCACTTGTTGTTTAGCTATTTTCAGTTGTTCCTGTTCGCTCAGAACAGACAAGTATGCCAGTATCACATTAATCGTAAGCCGGTCTTTGGCATTTTGCAGATCCATCTTACCGGCTTCGTAAGCTAATGAATTTTGCTTAATAAAATTCACAACGCTGGAACCATGCCATAACACTATACTGGCATTCAGTCCGTAATTATCCGCAGTATTTTGCTGGTTGATATAACTGTTGGTATAAGGGTTAATGCTTTTACCATTATAAACAGAACGGGAAATATTGCCGGAAATACCCGGGAGCATCCCCGCTACGGCTTCCCGCTTATACACCTTATCCGATTCAAGCGTGAATTGGGATTGCTTTACATCCGGATTATTTTTTATTGCGATATCAATACATTGCTGCAGATCGTAAGTTTGTGCAGTAGTATCCTGACTGAATGACCTGTTACTTAAAAAAATACTTGTCAGGAATAAGAAAAAAGAGATTTTATAAAACATACAG
>SCQV01000455.1 GCA_004299085.1 Chitinophagaceae bacterium
GGCCTTGCACAACACAAGTGCAAAAACAGTGAGGGAGTCAACTGCTGTCAAATTTATTGTTTTGCATGAAACCTCGGGCGGAGATGGAGGTAGTGGTTTTGATCCTCCTTTTACTTCTCATTTCGTGGTTGCCGCCGATGAAGTCCGGCAGTTTAATGACCTGGCTGAGATAGAATGGCATGCTACTATTTTTAATGATGCAGGAATTGGGATTGAATTTAAAAATCCGGACTGGGTACGCCAAGCAGAAAAAAACTCTGCCAGCGAATATATAGACGCCAATTGGAGTGGCGATTATCCTTCTTATACCGTGCCTTCTACTGATAAGTTGGAAAACCTGGTGCTTCTTTTACAAAGATTGATTTCAAAAAATGAAAACGGTTTTCCTTCCATAGATCCCACCTGGCTACAAATAGTTTCTTACAACGATATAAGCAATATCTGGAATTTTAAAGACAGTGATATTCCCCCGGACGATAAAAAAGGACTAAAGAAATTTTTCATTTATAGTTGTGGTACTGATTATATGCGCCCCGATAATTTCGGCGCTGATGTAAAAGGAATATTGTCGCACAACTCAGTTTCCAACCTGATTACTGTGAATGGGAAAACGGTCATTGATGAAGACGCGCACACGGATGGCTCTTTCCAGGCTTTGTATTCATGGTTAAGAATCATGCAGTCAAACGAAATAAATGATGCCTTTTCTAATGCAAAAAATCTCTTTACCAATAATGTGATTACCGTGACCACCGTGCAGAGTTATGAAGGTTACAATAAGCCCCAAGGTTCTCAGGGATATGTTCCATACTCTGCTCTTTCGGCGAGAAAAGTTTTTTTGATTGATATTGAAACGATGCTATAAAATGAAAACCTACATGACGTGTTTTACAAATATGCCAATCTTAATCCTGCAAAATGCGGATATTTCAAAATAGAAAAACGAAAACGCAAACATCATGAAACCAACAAAATTTTATTCGCCCAATGTAGATAGTTCCGGCTCTGATGCCGGAAGTGATAAGAAAACCGATAATACCCAATTAAAGGCGACCGATACAGTTTATGTAAGTCCCGATGGTGGCACAACTAATGAGCCGTTTCCAAAGCAAGGTGTGGATTATGACTTTTGCGTTGATATAACCAACACCGGAGACTTGCCTTCCGGCGCTTTTTATGTGCATTTTACCTTAAGTGGCGATCAGAACCCTCCGTTTGAACAAGACTTTAAACAGGATGACGGGCTGGATGCAGGCGCCAGTGTAAAAGCGGTGGTACATTTTGGCTCTTTTCCGAATGAATTTAAGGATTATTTACTCGAGGCCTGCATTTATAGTCCTTCAGCGCCGGATAAGCCAATTAATTGTGCGGGGACTTTTGACTTTGCGGTAAATACCCAAAGCGATTCATCTTCTGGTAATTCAGATTCTTCAGATATTTCTGGTCCAGGCGATAATTCTGGTACTAATTCCGCCGATAACAATGGTTGAACAAAAAAGCAAGATTAAACAATAATTTATGAGCAGTTTCCCCATTTTAGACCTGGTAATAGGAATTATATTTATATATTTCCTGCTCAGCATTATTTGCAGTTCCGCTGTGGAGCTTTTTCTTTCGATTTTTAAATCCAGGGCTGGGCTCCTGGAAAATTGGTTAAAGCAAATATTTAATCTGCCGGCACTGGATTCTGAAGGTAAACCACTAAATGTAAGTGTGGGGCAGGCTATTATGGATCATTGTATGGTTACTGCTTTATCCAAGAAAGGAACCTCTACTTCCTATATAGATGCAGAGAATTTTGTATCTGCATTATTGGATAAGATTACCATTGCTCCATCCGGCGCTGGCGATACTGTTGAGTTCCCCCCCGCAAACCTTGCAGGTTACATTACTGCTATTCAAAACAGTACGCTCATTTCGGGAGAATTAAAAAGAACCATTCTGATTTTTGCAAACGAAGCAGCACAGGCGGCTTTGGCCCGAAGCTCAACTCCCGCTTCTGCGAATAATACCGCACCGGTTAAAAGTGAATCAGAATTTTTTCGCGATAGCCTGAAAAACTGGTTTAATTCAAATGCAGACCGCCTTTCAGGAACTTTCAAACGCACAAAAGTTTTTCCACTCACCATCATGGTAGCGATAATAATGGTTATTTCCTTAAATACCGACAGTATCGAAATCTGTAAATATTTATATAACAATCAGGCGGCTACCAAAGAACTGGCAACTACTGCCATGAACAGTTTTCAGAATTATCAGGATCAAATGGATACGTTGTTCAAAAAAGATTCTGCCGGTAATGCCGCAACCATTTCAGAATTGAATGTAAAAACAGTGCAGTTAAAAAAAGATTTGGATAGCCTGCATGATTTGGATTTACCGATGGGATGGAAAGCGAAAAATGTGAAAGACATCAAAACTTTTATAGATTATTTGGTTAAGCATCTGGCCGGATGGCTGGCTACCATTCTCGCCATTATGATGGGCGCTCCTTTTTGGTTTGATATTTTGAATAAAATTTCAAACCTGCGTGGCACAGGTCCAAAGCCGTTATCAGGCGACAGTGCAGATGTAAAAACTAATTAGCAGCTTCGGTGAATATGAATGCCCCTAATTAAATTGAAAAGAGAGTTAAAGTAAAACGTCATAAAACAACTTTTGTTTTCTATTATTTGCATTTTTATTCTGATCTTTTTATACCCTTCCTGTAGCAGTCCGGGATCAAAATCATCATCCGTATCCGATACTGCATCAGTATCCGATTCAGTATCAGCATCAGAAATTCAAACAATTGATAGTACCCATCGACATGATACCGCCGGAATAGAAATGGTTCATGAAAAAAAACTGAAGAAAAGCGCTCAGCAGTGTTTGGTTATTCTGTATGAGTACCGTTTTGCATCCATATTTTCACAGGCAATTGTATGGTTTGCTTACTTCCGTCTTTCAACACAATTTCAATTGTGCAGGGCATCGCCATTTTTTACAAATTGACAATAGCAATATCCGCACCATTTATAGCGTCATCATTGGGATAAGAAACCGATTGAACGGCGAGGTCTAATTGCCAAAAAGTTCATTATCTTTTAGAAAACCGATTCTATGGCCAACTTTACAATTTGAATTTTGAATGATTATCCGTAATTGTACAAGAAGAAAAAAATAGAACGCAGATTGCTATGATTAGTTAAGATAATCGCAGATTATCAATCATATTTCATCATAAGGGTGAATAAAACATGATTCGTCTTCGGCGAAAATCATAAAAGTCATAAAAATCTGCGTTCCATTATTCTACCTGCACAAAAGCGGATAGTCAATGAATTTTATTTTGGGAATTAATTTACTGCGTTAGTTCCACATTTGGGTTATTAAGTTCTCAAGGACTCAGAACAAAAACCACATCTTTATGCGATTGCCAAAGGTGTCTTACCCACTTACCTTTGAAGTAGATTATTTTGATAACCCAAAAGAATAGGAGCTTTAATATTGAGAATACAGATATTTTAAATCTTTTGAAACAAGTAAATAATATGGAGTAAGCCGAAAATCCGATCAAAGAGTAGGCAGCAAAATCTGAAAAAATGACTAAGCCCAATTTACTATTCTTTTTTCTTTTACTGGCATTAGCCTTCAATATTACTTCTTGCTGCACGCCTAATGCAACGATAGGGTCTCAGCCTGTAACGCTGTATCCTCAACAAACGAGCATGTGGTGCTGGGCTGCCAGCGGTGAAATGTGCATGAATTTTTTGGGCGCCAACGTACAACAGTCTGATGAAGCGAATAAAAGATTCGGACGTACAGATTGCGGCAATTCTCCTGTGCCAAATGCATGTATAAACGGAGGGTGGCCGGAGTTTTATAAATACGGTTTTACGAATGACAGTACTTCGGATGCACCCCTGTCATTCGCTCAGATACAAAGTCAAATTTACTGCGGCAAAAAACCAATAGCCTTTTCATGGCATTGGACGGGAGGTGGCGGACACATGATGGTTATAACCGGCTATTTTGTGGTTAATGGCGTTCAATACGTGACGATAAATAACCCATGGGCGCCTAATGTGGGGGCACAGGAAGTATATACTTATGATAATTATGTGAGCGGAAGCGATCATACCCACTGGAATGATTATTATAATATTACGAAAAAATGATCTTTCAAAACGAACTTTTAAATTATTATCCATGAATACGAAAACATTTTTTGTAAAAGCCATTCCGGTATATATTGTATTGCTATCTTTTTCTTTTTTTGCAAAAGCACAAATGATACCTTCGGATTCTATAGCATCAAAGGCCTTAAGAAATTTTCAAAAAGCCATTAACAAGGATAATTATAAATTATTCGGTTTGAAATCGCCCGATGAAATTGCGAATATGAGACTTGGGCAATCAGCTATACATGTTTATTTGGTAAGATTGGATAGCTTAAGAAAATTTCAAAGCGGTGATGGAAGAACTCTTTTGACAAATATTAATCAAGTTCTTTACCCTGTTTACTCAGGTGATAATCTTGTTTCATCCATCAGCCTTGGTATGAAGGGAGACCACTGGGCAGTTGAAAGTTTTGGCGACAGGGCAATAGTTCAAAATTACATGGATGCACTGAAAAACGTAAGTAGTACCCCCAGTCAGAAAACTTATTTAATAAGAATTCCTTCTCTGAATATTTTTTTGCTGGCGACTGAAAATAGTACAATAAATGTAGAGCTTTTAGGTAATCAGCCATTCGGTGAGCTTAAGCCTGGCGCAATAACTACTTTGCAAGATGCCTTTTTGAGGATTAAACCAATAGCTAATAACTATAACGGACTTCCATGGTAGCAATAAATAATGATTGCCCCCTATGGTGCAATTTGCTTGATAACCCTAGTGTTATGTCAACATAGAAATGACGGTAAAAGAAATCCCACAAAGCCACTAAGATGCACGAAGAAAAGCCCCTGCCTTTGCCGGCAGGCAGGTTTGTGGCTTAGTGGGAAATAAGATAAAATATTCTTGACATAACCCTAGTATATATTCCTTTTTTACGGGATAATGTAATCTCTCACGGGTTGTAATTAAAACCACATCTTTATGCGATGGTGAGATGTATCATAGTACACTATTTTTGTAAGATTGGCTATTTGATTCCATTGTTTGCTGACCTCAAAAAATAACTGCCATGCCTACCCATCAGTTTATAGGCGACCATGTTGCCCCAACTCCGCTGGTTAAAGTCCGGACCCAGCGCGTCCTTGCCGGAACCCGTAAAATCCCCGAAGATATCCAACGCATGAGGCAATGGCGTACTCTTTATTCAGAAGGTAGTTCCAATAAGAAACCTGTGGTTGAGATTAATTCGCTGCATAAAGAAGGACAAGATCTTTGGAGGATCAATGTACCGGTAAGCGATGATTTAAGAGGTGCCCGCCCGGGCCTTACGATGGAACGGCATCCTGCAGCCAAATTCCTGAAGGAGATCAAAAAAGAAGTTTCCTTCAAATCACACAAACCCGAATGGATGGATGCATCACCTGTTCCCCGGATCAAATTATATAGATCGGTTCCTGCTTTGCGCAGATTTAACGGAGCACGCACAGAACCGCTTTGGGTATATGATAATGCACGCTTTGCCTTTGAAGATGACTCCTGGCCATGGGGACTGGTTGGCCGTATCTTCAACAGCGATGGATTCAGCGGTTCCGGTACGCTTGTAGGAGACAGGCTTGTCATCACAGCCGGCCACATGGTGCCGTGGAAAAGCGTTGCCGCCGGGAATTGGTGGATGCTATTTGTGCCTGCTTATTTTAATGGTGCCTCATTATTCGGAGCAGGTGTGGAGTCGTATGTTTCAGATGCGAGAGGTTATAATACCAACGAAAATGTTACCGGATATGATTGGGCAATCCTTCGCCTGTATGAACCGCTGGGTGTTTCGCTGGGTTATATGGGCTATAATAGTTATTCCAGCGATTGGAATAACCTGCCTGTCTGGAGCAATATTGGATATCCGGGTGATATTGATAATGCAGAGGAGCCTGCATTTCAACAGGGCTTTACTATCAATGATACGGATGGCGACAGTGATGGTGGTGAAGAATTGGAGACTGAAAATTGCGATCTGAATCATGGTAATTCAGGAGGTCCCTGTTTTGCATGGTGGAATAACGGTACTGATCCGCGAATCGTAGGCGTGGTGAGCGGGCAAGAAACAGAATATAAATTTCCCTTTTCGACACGCGATGATAATGTCTTTGCCAGTGGTGATGGATTTGTAAACCTTTGTGCCTGGGGCAGATCCAACTGGCCTGCATAAGAGCTCCTTTTACCTGATAAATTAGTAGGATTATGTATATAAAACGTGTAACCCTGATTTTAGAGTGTTCTTTCTTTGCCTTGAAGCAAAGAAAGAACCAAAGAAAATTCAAGACTGACGAAAAATGACTAAAATTTGCTCCATTCCGCTACGGAAAATAATGCTCCGGTTAACATTTGGTCAAGATGAACTTTTCCTTTACTCAGCATCTGCTCAAATCCAATCATATTTTCCGTTTAACGCTCCATTCTGCAAATTTCTTAACCTGCCTACCGGCAAAGGCAGGCGTCATTTTTCTAAGGTCGCCATAGCAAAGCCATGATTTCCATAGGCTACGCGAACAAAATACCTAATTCAATAAATTAGTTAACTCCAAAATATAATATCATGGATCAGAAAATCAGTAAGCTCAGCTTCCAGGTGAGCTTTGAAAAACCACCTCAGCAGGAAATCTCCCTGGTTGGATTCCTTTTTTATTGTAACGGCATTTTTATTCAGCGTCAACCGGTTCTGAAAAACGTGCTGGAATTTAATGTGGAAAGCTTAGCCGCAAAGGGTAAGGCGCCCGTCAATGCGAGCGAGCTACGTGTATTCATCGCGCCGGCCTCAGACGAAAGTATCCAGCAAGTCGGCAGCATAGAAGAACTGGAAAGCTACAAACCTTACGAGCCTGTATTAAACCTCGATGCAAAAGGTAATCTTTCCATCCTCCCCATCCCTTCTGCCATTTCACGATTCTGGCCTTTTTGCAACTGCAGGGTAACCGGGAAAGTTTCCAAATGGTTTCATGTCGGTGATATATGGGTCAATCGTGCGGTTTGTAAAGCCAGAGTGCACATCTGTGAGATTGATTCTATCTGGTACTGGATTTACCGCATACCGGATTATATTATTGCAAAGATTCCGGAAGCCATTTTGAATCCAAAGGAGATTGTAAAATGGCCCATTCCAATTCCTGATCCACCACCGTTCTTTTCCAACACGCCTGTAGTACCTGCACAGCAGCCGGTTCTCAATTTATTCAAGACTGCCTCTATAGAGGAAAAACAGATGGATGCTGCCGCCAAATTGCCGGAGCTAAGCCTGGATATCAGGCAAAATCTTGCTTCGGGTAATTTAAACCTGATACGGGAAACAATCGCCAACAACTATACACTGTTGCATCCCTGGTTTTGCCTGTGGCCCTGGTGGTGGCGTTATTTTTACCGTTGCATGGAAGTGGGTGTAGTATATACGGATGCCAATGGACGCTTTGATGCGAATGTTTCCTATTGGTGCTTTGGTGATAAGCCGGATATTTATATCTGGGTGGAATATCTGATCAATGGCGTATGGACTACCGTTTATGATCCGCCTGTTCCTTGTAACACTCTTTGGGATTATGCCTGCGGCACCCCTATCAATATTCAGATAACGGATCCGAGAGTACCAGGTAATTGCTGCTGTGATTGCCCGATTCCCGGAGAGTTGGTATGGATAAGAAGCATAGGCTCTACCAGCGTGGCACATATTAATCAACAACATGTATTGCAGCCTCCTCCTGCACAAAATGTTAAATATAACCGTATCGGATTAACAGATGCAGCGGCTATCTATGATCCATCTTACCTGCCTACTGCTACCGGCGATTATAAACGTCCGTTTGGAGGTGGGCTGTCTCTTTACATGGGCTTTGGCAGCGACCTTCCCAACAGTGGTATTTATTATTACCGTTGGAGCTATAAGCAGATTGCCGATGCAAGTCTTACGCCTGTTGCAGGTGGCTATACGCCTGTGATTCCTGGAAGTGGAGCTGTTACTAAAGGTTATGAATATACCTATATTGATTCCCACGGCAATCAGCAGTTTGGGGGAAATAGCGTGAAGCTTGGGCCGTTTACAGTCGGGGGTAATGATAACCTTTATATCATTCCGCCGGTGCAGCCTAATATGGCGCCCTTCAATGTGCCGGAATCCAATCCACTGTGGTGGGAACAGACTTATAATACGAATACCATCAGCTTTGATTCTTCTTCCTTAAAGAACGGAACTATGGCAGGTGGGGATGGCCTTTATGAATTTAAGCTGGAACTGTTCGACCAGGCAGGGAATCTGCTCAGCGTCCTCCCGAAAGTTACCTTTAAGATACCGGATTATAGCAACGCCGACTTCAGTGTGAATGCTCCGGATGATCTGCTGGATATGCCAACAGCCACTACCGCAAAGGCATACAACATGCTGGTGCGGATTGATAATTCCAGGTGTAATGCAGATATCTTTACCGTGAATGTAAATGGCTCACCTGCATCGCTGGATTGCTGCGGATTTGTAAAATATAAGCCCGGCGGAGTGGAAGCCGATCTTGAACTAAGCTTTCTTGCAACCCAGCCGAATAATTTTGCTGTATTCAGCTTTGATGTAAATGAAGGAACCTGCGGCAACGTGGGAACAGCGGATGCAAGCGGCATGGTGATTGACAGTGCATCGGGCTATGCGCTCAATAGCGGAATCTATAGCAAGCATTTTACTCCACAGCAATTATTGGGAACTTGTTATAACCAGGGAACCGGTAAAGCGGCCTTTGCAGAAAACCTCTATGTGGCTGCCATGGCTACGGATGGTACCTTCCGGCTAAGCGGAAACGATGCCGGTTATATAGCCGCCTTTGCACTGGAACCTTAACCTACCTGTTTGTCCTTAATCGCCCAATGAGTGGATGTATTTATTTTCATTATGATGACCCTGGCAGGTTGGCGTATCACCCATCTTTTTGCAAAAGAAGATGGCCCTTTTGATATTATTTTCCTGCTGAGGAAAAAAGCGGGAGCAGGTTTTTTCGGAAGCCTGCTCGACTGCTTTTACTGTGTAAGCGTATGGGTGGCGTTGCCATTAGGAATTTTGTATGGGATAACATGGTGGGAAAAAATTTTGTGCTGGCTTGCATTTTCCGGTGCTATATGCTTACTTGAACAAGCAACTACGTATCAAAAAAATGAGAAAGAAGATATACCCGGTTTTAAAGAAGATTAAATGATTACCCGTTTAAGTACAGGAACATCTTTTGAATAATGCCCAAAGGGCTCCTTCGGAGAACATTCCCGCCTGAACGGACGGGCAGGGAACCTGCCTATGCCG
>SCQV01000456.1 GCA_004299085.1 Chitinophagaceae bacterium
ATTCATGGTAAATAAAGTGATGAAATAGGTCACTTTTCAATCTTCATACAAACGCAGCTTGTTCTCCAAGGAGCTAATCTGATGTTGCATCGTATGCATTTGCTTTAGCAAATGATTGACAGCCTCTAATCCTTCCATATTAATATCCAGGTCATAGTGTAAACGGATGAAGCGCTCTAAATCTCCTAAATGGTCAGCCGGAAGATAGGTGGCTTCTTCCACCACATTCAATTCAATCAACTCATGCTCCTGCAATTCATTGATAAATGAATACTCCACATGATAATGCGAGCATATTTCTTCGGCGGGTATTAAATCTTTACTTTCCATAATTACATGTTTTATGCATTGGGATTTTCGTTTTTAGCCAGTTCCTCAAATAATTGCTTTTGTTTTTCGGTCAGATTTGTTGGTATTTTTATTGAAAAGGTAATGATCAGATCACCAAACTGGCCCT
Source organism: Chitinophagaceae bacterium (assembly GCA_004299085.1). Taxonomy (GTDB): domain Bacteria; phylum Bacteroidota; class Bacteroidia; order Chitinophagales; family Chitinophagaceae; genus FW021-bin31. Next base: position 458 of record SCQV01000456.1, read on the forward strand.
CTTCCTTATACACGGGGAATCCTTTTCCTTTCAGTTTTATCTTGGTTCCATTCTGTGTTTCAGGCTTTATCTTCACTTTTACCTGACCGGATAAAGTATCAATCATCACCTCACCGCCCAGAACAGCTTTGTATAAATCCAATTCTACTGTAGTATGCAGGTCATTACCTAATCTCTTAAAAGCAGTATTATTTTCTAAAACGAATTTTATAAATAAATCGCCTGCCGGGCCACCATTCACACCTTCTCCGCCATAACCTTTTATCTTGATGGTTTGTCCTTCTTCCACACCGGCAGGAATAGTAATGCGAATATTTTTCCCGTTAACGGTAAGCGTTTGCTTATGCGTAATATAAGCATCCTTTAAATTCAGATGCAGCTCCGCATGAAAATCCTGGCCTTTAAACCTGGTATGTCTTCCGTGACCGCCGCCCCGCTCGCCGCCAAACATAGATGCAAAGAAATCGGAAAAACTGCCTTCATCGAAATTGCCTGTATAAGTCTGCCATCCTCCGCTATTCTGACGATTATCTTCAAATCCCGGTTGCCCAGCAGCCTGTCGCGCTTTTTCGTATGCTTCAGCATGTTGCCAATCCTTACCATATTGATCATATTTCTTTCTTTTCTCCGGATCGCTTAACACTTCATTAGCTTCATTTAACTGCTGAAATTGTTTTTTTGCATCGGGATCGTTTGGGTTCAGATCAGGATGTAATTTCCGGGCTAACTTCCGGTAAGCTTTTTTAATATCGTCTTGTGAGGCATTTTTATCTATACCCAATATCTTATAATAATCTATATAATCCATGAAAGGGAATGTTTTTATACTTAAGATAGGAATCCGTCATCATTTCACTCTCAATTAAGGATAAATATTTTGGACGATTTTAAGACGGTTCCTTATTAAATCATTAAATCTTCCGGGTTTTGCCTGTAATCCCATATCCTCAAAATCACAACGGCATCTTCCTGTTCTTCATATACGATAAAATAATCACGAACAACTTTCAACCGGGCTTTGCTATCATTAGTATTCTTTCCAATTTGGGGAAATTCTGCAATTAAACCTATAGCTTCAATGAAAAGTTTATTCAATTTTTCGCTATATGTCTTAGATTTATTTCGGACTGTCCAATACAATAAAATTTCTCTTCTATCTTCATGTGCCGTTAATGTCCAGATTATTTTTTTAGCCATTCTTCGATTTCGGTGTTAGCTTGTTCATGAGTTATAACCCGGCCATTTTCGATATCTTTTCTTGATTCCCGGATGGCTACCTTCTGTTGTTCAGATAACATATAAATGGTAGAATCATCATTTTCTTTACTCAGAATTCTGTACAACTCTTCCAAAAGGGAGTTATCCGTCGTTTCTTTTATCCGGTCAATCAGACGTTGCTTTATTTCAATTGGTGTCATACATTTATTTTTAAAGCAAATTACAACTTTTACCCCAAACTTCTTTTTTAGGGCATCTCTAAAAAGGAATTTTTTATGTCTTTATTACCATTGAGGCCACAGGGAATGCACCAAGCACGCAAAGTAAAGGTGGTTTTTTAGAGATTCCCTTTATATAAATTCAGGAAAACGCAATATTATTCCGTTAAATCTAATGCTTAAAATGCCGCATACCGGTTATCACCATAGCCATATTATTTTGCCGGCAAAAGGAAATAGAATCTTTATCACGTACTGACCCTCCCGGTTGGATGACCGCCTTTATGCCGGCTTCATGTGCTATGGTCACACAATCATCAAACGGGAAAAAAGCATCGCTTGCCATCACAGCGCCTTGCAAATCAAAATTAAATTGTTTCGCTTTATCAATGGCATGGCGCAGTGCATCCACACGGGAAGTTTGTCCTGCCCCTTTACCGATCAGTTGTTTGTTCTTTACCAAAGCAATTGCATTGGATTTTAAATGTTTACAAACAAGGTTAGCAAAAATCATATCTTCTTTTTCAGCTTCTGTCGCAGGTATCGCCACTTCGTTCCATTCGGAAAAGTTACCTTTATCCACATCCTGCACTAAAACGCCATTCAC
>SCQV01000457.1 GCA_004299085.1 Chitinophagaceae bacterium
GACAACAAATACCATCAGCATTGCCATGCTTAGGAAAAAAGAAAAGCGTTTCATCTGTGTAAATTGTTTGAAAGCGAAAGGTACAAAAAGAAAATTATTTTATAGAATAAGGCTCTTTGTTGACCCACAAAACGTTCCTTTGGAACTTAGTTTGTCAATCAACATGCTATTTTTTACCTGCAGATGTTCCTCTGAAACAACTGTCGTTCCAGAGGAACGTTTTGTGGGTAATAGTAGTTATAAATCTTCATGGGTAAATATTCCAGAGGAACATTTGGTGACAAATTCAGAGTATTTAATCACCCCTTTCTGTTATTTTAACCTCACTATTCTCACTTCATCCAGCATCGCCTGATTCACTCGTATATTCATATTGGCATTAACTGGTTCCAATATTACAGAAGCAGGATAAGTTCCTTTGTTCAGCTTCACAATTAACGCATTGCTGAATCCCCAATTAGACCACTTCCCCTGTCCGCGTTGCAGAAATACAACAGTTCCAATCTGTTGATTATTGACAACAAGGCTGCGCATCGCACATTTATTATCCGTGTTGATGGGCCCGTTTCCATTTGCATAACGGAAATCAATGGCATATTCTCCATCCTGTGGAATGGTGATATTAAACTTTATCTTTAGATTCTTAGTTGTATTGATTTCCACAAAGCCTTTCCCCGTAAAACCTTTATATGGCAATGTCGAGGCGGGTGCAAAATTCAGTAAGAAATTATAATAAATCACAAACTTCCACTCGCTTATCTGCTTTATCATGAAATGTTAACATGAGATTTTAGAATCTCGCGGCAGATTATTTTAACAGTCATAAAAATGCCCGCATGATGTGGGGACGAATCAATAAACGATGAGAATATATAAGTCTTTCAAGTATCAATTTCTCTCTTTTCATCTCAACCTAAGTGCGAAAAGTCCCTGTCACAGAAATCTTGTGGGGAATATATTCTACAAAAAATAGGAGATATGACAGTCAAACCCAGGCATAAAACGGGCGTCTGCGCCTGATAACAGGGCATTTTTTGATATTGGCTTATAAATTGTTTTTATAAAATATAACAAAACAAAATAATCATGGAAAAACAAAATTTCAAAAATCCACAAGGCGACCAGAAGCATTCTGGCAAAGAAAATGACCCTAAACATCCGGATCGGAACAAAGATCAGGACCAATTCAAAAAGAGTAATGATCCCAAGCATTCCGGTAAGGATAATGATGAGAAAAAAGGAGAGCACAATAAGCACCATTGAATCATTGCATTTAGAGCATGCGTAGTACGCTCCTATGGGCTTAGGGCTATAAATTAATTCACCCCATTTTTCATTCTGGTAAAAATGGATTGGAGGAACTAAATTAATCCAATCCATTTTTTATTCCGGTACAAAGCGGCCAGTGATTCAACATCTATTCTATAGATCAGCAAAGAGACCAAAATATCTAGATCGGCATTTCCGGGCTAACAAAAAGGTATATTAATCTTTCCCCAGTACTGCAACCGCTATTTTAGAGTCTGCTGTTCCATAATATAAAAACCATTTTTGATTGAGACGCACCAGGCCTTCCAGAAAACATACGTTATTGACTTGCCCACTCAATTCATACGGCTGGGTAGGGGTAATAAAATAATGATTCAGACGATGCAATATCTTAGTGGGATCATTCCTGTCTATCAAAACCTCTCCTCCGCTGTAAGTTCCATTAGCCAGCGAGCTATCTCCGTTTTCTTTTGTGTTTCTTCCATTATAAATCAACAGAATACCTTGTGGCGTAAGCATGGCTGGTGGTCCCGATTCTACCAGATCATTATCAAATTTTCCTTCCCGCGTAGGAACAACGATTTTCAAATCGGGCATAGTAAGCGCCTGATTTCTCAATGGAACCGGTGGTTTCTCGCCAGACTGCATCTTCACAGGAGTCCAGTGGATCAAATCATCTGACGTTGCCGCCCATATAAACTGATCTCCCCAATACATCCAATATTTCCCGTTAATTTTCACGGCAACAGGAGTGCCATTTTTATATTCAGAAACAATAGAACCAGATTTGGTCCATTTGTTTACATAGAAACCATTGTCAGCATCAGCAAAAACGCTACCGTATTTTTTCCAATGAACTAAGTCATTAGATGTAGCAATAAATAACCTGGCCGTTTTGCCATCATACGCCGTATAAGTCATATAATAAGTACCGGCAGAATCCTCCACCACACGCGGGTCTTCACAACCGCCCTGCCATTCATATTTTTTACAGGTATCATTTTCAGGATATAAAACAGGAGCAGGATATTTTGTAAAATGAAAGCCATCCGTACTCACCGCTAAGCCAATCCGTGAGGTGCCATCGGGTTTGCCAATGCTATCCTGAGCACGATAGAGCATATATATTTTATTATCTTTCACTACTGCCGCCGGATTAAAAACATCCTTTGCCTCCCATGCTATCTCCCGTTTTCTGATCGGGTCAAAAAAGGCTTGTGCTGATGGTTTTAATGCCGGATTTACACTATCTGCTTTTTGGAACGGTAATAATGCCCATGAGGTGTCAGCCTCGGCAGTAGTAATAGAAGCATTCGAGGCATGTTCTTTTTTAACAGAGTGACAAGATATGCCAAACAATAAAAATGTCAGACAAACGAAAAGATAATATCTTTTCCTAAAAAAAACATCTCGAAAAACCACCATTAGATTCGTGAAAATTGGTGTTATTCGTGGCTGAAAAAGACTAAGAATAAGGTTTTTCGAGGTACCCAAAAGAGATTTAAACGGTTGCATATAATTCCTCCATTTTTTCAAGCTTTACTCCTTTAGTTTCAAAAACATAACGGAGTACAAAAAGTATCATAGCTGAATTAATAATTCCATAAATAATGAACGTCCATGCAGCGCCTAAGCCTGAAAGCATCACAGGAAACGTAAAGGAGACAATGGCATTGGCTGTCCAGTTGCCGAAGACTGCAAATGAAGTGGCATTCCCTCTGATCTTATTGGGAAATATTTCGGCAACATACACCCATAATACCACCCCCCAGGTGCTGGCAAAAGCAGCTATATAAACGAATATCGTTGCCAGCACAAAATAATTATCCAATTGATTGGCGTAAAATAAATATCCGATGAGAAACATGCACAGTCCCATCACAGCCGATCCAATCAACAATAATTTTCTTCTGCCGATTCTATCTATCAATGCAAAAGCTATGATAGTAAAAATAAGATTGACAATACCCGTCAGTATAGTTTGAAATAATACACTGCCTCCGACATGTGTTTTTTCAAAAATAAGCGGTGCATAATAAAATATAATATTGATACCTGTTAATTGAGCAATGGCGGCAAATACAATCCCGATGATGACTATTTTTTTATAGCGGGTATCGAATATTTCTCTGAACTTTATTTTTGTGGTATCTTTCTTTATATCCGTCATTACAGAATTTAATTCCATCTCAGCATGATGTGATTGGAAAATTTTTCCGAATATATTTTTTGCCTGTTGGAGCTTATCCTGAACGATCAGCCAGCGGGGACTTTCAGGGATGAGTAATAGTAGCAGGAAAAATATCACTGAAGGGATCAACGCTGCAGCCAACATGTAACGCCAATGATTCTGTGAACTCAAGAAGTCAAAAGAAGCATTTGCAATATAATAATTGGAAATAAAGGCGATCAATATGCCGAGTACAATAGCAAGTTGTTGCATCATCCCTAACCTGCCACGGATATTAGCCGGCGCCACTTCGGAAATATAGATAGGCGCCAGCGTAGAGGCCATCCCTATAGCCAATCCACCGATAAACCGGAATGCCACCAATGAGCTAAAGCTCCAGGCCATGCCACTTCCCAATGCCGCAATGACATATAAAACAGCCGTCATCAGCATCATAGGCTTTCTCCCATAATGATCTGCCAGTCTGCCGGCAAAGAAAGCTCCGGGAATACAGCCGATAGAAGCTGCAGCTACCACCAACCCAATAGCTGAATCACTCAGATCAAAATAAGATTTCAAAGAAGTTAATGTACCCGCAATAACAGCGGTATCGAAGCCAAACAATAACCCACCAAGAGCGGCTACACCGGAGATAAGGATGACGTATTTTTTCATATTTTTGGTTTACGATTGGAAAGACGTATCCTAATTTTAAAATGCATTATAGACTTTTTTCAATGGTGTATATTGAATATATATCCGCATCTGATAAGGCAGTATTATAAAATCTAATATCGTCCAAAGAACCTGTAAAGTAGTTAGCGCCCCAAAAATAATTAGAATTATTCGGATCCGTAAAATTATAATCATTTTTCGGCAATTCATTTCCAATAACCAAATCTACAGGATTAGCTAAAGTAACCGGATTACCCGCCACCTGGACAGTTTTAACCAACTGACCATTTATATAAAATTTCTCAGTCCCATTTGTATAAGAAACGGCTGCCTGTGTCCATACATGTAAGGGAATCGTACCCGGATTATCATCCACATCATGAATACCTTGATCTGTACTAACTGTTAAAAAAAGAAAGTTATTAGATTGTAATTGAAATTTATATCCATTCCAGCGATCCAAAGAAAACATATAATTACCGGCAGATATGGTATCTGCTTTTATCCATAAACTGATTGTAAAATTTTGAGGATTTAGCGCTCTATCATAGGGGACATCAATATAAGCCCCATTTGCAAAATGATAAGCCATATCCGGTCTCCCAAATCTGTCAGTAGTAAGCTGCGGCAATATATTCCCGGGGGTAGCATTAGAAGCACTTGCTCCAAGCCATCCTGATTCAAGCGTACCATTGTGCCCATTCCCACTGGTATCATCTGCATTTCCGTCAAATTTCCATTGGGCAACCAGATTGGCAACAGATACTTCCTGTACAACTCTTGATTTTACAAATGCAATAACCCGCTCAAGATTGGCTGCAGTATTATTAACCTGCTCCTGAGTGAAAGTATTTTGGTTTTTCACCTGTAAAGCCAGATTAATGGTAGTGTTTAAAGTATCTTTAGAGCCAGATGCATAATCTCCCGGCTTGTTACCTTCCTGCACATTATTGAGAAAATTAGCGGCAGAATCAATTACTGAATCTAAAACAGACTTATTTGCATTATATTGAGGCGTAGCCGTATGTTTTTTACAGCCTGAAAACAGGACCGGACTTATTAAAGAAACAAACAGTAGCGTTATAATAATTTTACTTTTCATGGTAACAGAATTTAATGTAAGCCAAGTTTTTTATTTGTATCCCGTTCGCTTTGAGGAATCGGGAAAAATTGATCATTATCATAATTAAAATTGGGGACATCTTTCATAGCATTCATAGCATACGTTTTTCCATAACGAATGATATCAAAAAAGCGATGAAATTCCAATGCTAATTCTGAACGTCTTTCACGCCGAATGATATCCCGTAATTGCTGCTGATCCGTTGTCGTAATATCAGGCAGAAGCCCGGTGGGTACAGTTCCGTATCCGGGCAGGGTGGAATCATACAAGTAGCATTCTCTTGCCCGCTTTCTTACTTTGTTGAGCGGAATTAATGCGGCTGCACCATTCCCCTGTTCGTTGAGCGCCTCAGCTTCCACTAATAAGATATCAGCAAAACGAATGGCTTCATAATTCAAATTACCATCGCCTTTGATATTAGCGGGGATTTCTGATAAAGGCTGGCAATCCTTTTTAGACAAGTATCCTGTTGTAGTCCAGGTGGGGTCAAATGCACTATCAAAATAAGGATGGCCTTCGCGGGCAACGGTATAATCCAGACGAGGATCCACCACACCGGAAGAAGAAACTTCAAAATTATCTACCAGGCTTTGGGTTGGATAAAAGAAACCGTATCCGTTTAGAGAACGTGGAGCAAACCATTGGTTAAGATTGTTACCTTGGAAAGGGCTTGCGCCGTTTACATGCCAGACAGAAAATATGGCTTCAGGATTATTTTTGTATGCAGCTTTAAAGTTATTATCAAAATTGGGCAATAAAGAGTAAACGTTTAATGCCTCTACAGCCTGAGCAGTTTGGGCTGCCAAATCCCACTGTTGTTGAAATAAATAAGCTTTAGCCAACAATGCCATGGCGGCTCCCTTAGTGGCGCGCCCTAAATCAGTATTTCCCCAGTTTGATGGCAATAAACCGGCGGCATCCTGACAATCTTTTTCTATCTGGGCAAATATCTGTGCGCGGGGTGTTGCCGGAACCTGCAGTTCTTGTGGAGTACCAACTGTGAGATGTAATGGGATATCTCCGTAACAATTAGTCAGGACAAAATAATAATATGCTCTTAGAAACTTTGCCTGTCCGATAGAACTATTTTTTGTATCTGAAGAAACTGAAGAATTGTTTGAAGGCAACCCATCTAAAACCACATTACATTTGAAAATGCCGTCATAAAATCTTTTCCATACCGCTTCCACTGCAGAGTTTGAGGGATTAATATTAAATTCATCCACCAGTTCAAAATCTGCCTGGTCACCCGGCAGGCCGCCTTTAATAGCATCATCAGAAGCCACATCTCCTAAAACCCAAATGGCATTGGACGAGGCATCGGTAAAAGTTAATGGCGGATAAGCAGCGTTAATAGCCAACACTGCATTCTGGTCGTTAGTAAAAAAGTTATTAGCCTGGTAGCTTCCTAAAACCGGCTCATTTAAGATCTTTTTACAACTACTGACTATGGGAACCAACAAAGCTACTTTCCCAACCGATAAAATAAAATCTTTACGTTTCATAAATCTAAATATTTTAATCAGAAATTAATATTTACTCCTGCTGTGAAAGTCCTTGCAGAAGGATAAGTACCCCAATCAATGCCCACAGCCCTGACACCATCGTTCAAGGCGTCATTGCTGATATACATTTCAGGATCAAGACCGGTATATTTCGTAAAGGTTAACAGGTCTTGAACACTCACAAAGAACCTTACCGATGAAACCTTCAGACGAGAGATTGCCTTATTTCCGAGAGTATATCCAATTTGGATATTTTTTAATCTCAGATAAGAACCGCTTTCCAGAAATCTGGTAGAGGGCTGCTTATTATTAGTAGCACCAGTCCATGACAATCTCGGAAACTCGTTAGATGTACTGGGCCCATGCCAGCTTTCAGTAGCTATTCTTTGAGTGATATTAAATGGCCTGTAAAACCCTTCTATATCCGTAAGCACCTGATCGTATATCTTGTTTCCGTACACCCCCTGAAGAAAAATACTTAAATCAAAATTCTCATAACTGGCTGATCCGGTAAATCCATACGTAAATTTAGGAATGGGGCTGCCTACAAAAGTCCTGTCATTCTGATCAATAACGCCATCTTTATTGATGTCTTTAAATTTAACATCTCCCGGCTGTATATTGGGACCCTGATAAGCAGAGGTGATAACATCTAAAGGAGTTTGAAAAATACCCTCATCTTCTAACAAATAGAATGCTCCAATAGGATGACCAACAGTAGTCAGTGTAGCGTAATAATTATTGTCTATCCTGCCACCGGGAATAGGTTTTCCGCCTGCAAGTGAGAGCACTTCATTATGAAGTGTTGCAAAATTACCCGTTAAATCGTATTTAAATTTAGCACCTGCACTTCCCTGATAAGTCAACTGTAATTCTAAACCTCTATTTTGCACTTTCCCCGCATTTTCAGTTGGACTACCTGCGCTGCCCGCACTGCTTGGCTCAGGAATAGATAACAACATGTTGGAAGTGTTCTTTATAAAATAATCAGCAGTTAATTGGAGGGCATTGTCAAAAAACCCCGCATCTAACCCAATATCAGTTTGCGTACTGGTTTCCCATTTTACATCCGGATTTCCCTTAGAAGTAATTGTGTATCCCTCTGTGGGTGTTCCGCCAAAAGGATAATAAGACCCTCCTGAAATAAGGGAAGCATAAGGATAATTTCCTATATCCTGATTACCCAACTGACCCAAACTAAACCTTAACTTTAATAAAGAAATCTGCTTTATCTTTTTTATAAAATTCTCCTGATCAAGCCTCCACGCTACCGATCCCGAATAAAAATTACCCCACTGATCTGCTGGAGACAGCCTGGAAGATCCATCTCTGCGCACATTAAAATTGACTAAAAATTTGTCGTTATAGGCATATCCGATTCTTCCGAAAAGTGAAAATAGTCCCCAATGAGATTCATTACCTCCGTTTAATTGATTGGCTAATCCATTGTCAAGATATTGGAATTCGGGGCTTTGATCTACGAAGGTAGTCCTCGATGCAGATATAGCTTTGATATCGTCTTTAATTGCCTCTGATCCCAAAAGAATGTTGAAAGCATTTTTGCTATTTATGTTAAATTTATAAGTAGCAGTATTCGTCCAATTATAATTAAATTCATTAATAGCAGACTGGGCAAGACTATTGGGAGAATTAATAAAACGATCTACTCCCCACGTTGGAAAAAATTGCCTGTAAAAATTTAAATCTAAATTCGTTCCCAGGTCGGTTTTCAATGTAAGTCCTTCTAAAGGATGTAATTCAAGGTAAGCATCTCCCAATACCGTATAATCATTAAAATTTCTATCAAAGGAATTAGCAAATCCTGCCGGGTTATAACCATCTCCGAAAAAGGTAGGTGGATTGGGTAAATCCACAAACTTTCCCTGACTGTTATAAACGGGTGTGGCAGGAACTCTGAATAATGCATACCTTACAACACTTGCACCAGGATTCCCTGCCCCATATCCATCTCCTGAAGAGCCTACCTGCCTTGTTTTGGAATAAGCCAGATTCAGATTAGTCCCAATCGTAATCCATTTGGAAGGATTGGAAGTTAATCCGGTTAATATATTGAATCTCTCATAGGAGGAATTCTTAATCAACCCATCCTGCTTAAAATAAGTTCCCGAAACAATATATTGAGTCTTTTCATTTCCACCGCTTATAGATAAATGAGTGTTGCTTATTAAAGCCGGTTTTAAAATCTCTTTTAACCAGTTTACATTAGGTAAAGTGTCAAGCATTCCTAAAGGTATCGGTGTTCTTCCATCTGCATTGGCAGCAATATTAAAGGCATTGACATATTGTTTGGTGTCAGCCATTTTTATTAAATGGCCTCTTGCCTGAACACCGGTATAATCACTAAAGCTGATTCTTGTTTTTCCGGCTTGTCCATGTTTGGTAGTAATAATTACAACCCCATTTGACGCTCTTGCTCCATAAATAGCAGCCGATGCAGCATCTTTTAAAATATTAATACTTTCAATATCATCGGGAGAAATATTATTAATTCCATTAGTCGTGGGAACGCCATCAATAATATATAAAGGATCGTTATCATTAATGGTTCCAACCCCTCTTATTCTGACAGCAATGGCATCGCCTGGAGCACCTGTCTGTTCCGTTATAGCCACACCAGCGGCTTTCCCTTGCATAATGTAACTTGCTCCGCCAACCGGAATATTTTTGATATCATTTGAATTAATAACAGAAACAGCCCCTGTCAAATCAACTTTCTTTTGCGTTCCATATCCCACCACCACCAACTGATTCAACGATGACACACTCGCTTCCATCATCACATTAATTTCGGCACGTCCATTTACCGGCACTTCTTTACTTTCATAACCCACATAAGAAAATAATAGTACCGCATTATTCGGCACTGATAAGCTAAATTCGCCATTCT
>SCQV01000458.1 GCA_004299085.1 Chitinophagaceae bacterium
ATAAATGAGGTTGCCTTTATTTGTTCTTCGTGGATCCGGCAATGTAGAGAAGCTTTCTTTAAAAATATTTCGGGATAATTTCTGGTCACTTTCGGGCATTTTTTTTATACCGCAGACCCCTCGCCTCCGTCCCCACAAATGTACCCCAACCCTCTATCTTTTCCTAATTTTTTTAAAAGCGATTTCCCTGGCTTTTCATATAAAAATTCCTTCTCTCCAAAATAAATTTAGTAATATAGCACCCTGATTAAAAATCATTTAAATCCCTTTAAAGCACTCATTTATGAATTCATCCGTCCGTTTCCGGCTTTCTGCTATGATGTTCCTCGAATTTTTTATCTGGGGCGCCTGGTTTGTTACTATGGGCACTTATCTCCTGCAATCGCCGGATAAAGGCGGCATGGGAGCCACTGCTGTGGAGGTGGGTATAGCCTTTGCCACCCAGTCTATCGGAGCTATTATTGCTCCTTTTATTGTGGGGATTATTGCAGATAAATTCTTTTCCGCTCAGAAAATATTAGGTATTTTACATTTAGCAGGAGCGGTACTTCTATGGTTCGCTGCCGTTGCCACTGATTTTAATACGTTTTATACGCTGATCTTAATATATATGATCCTTTATATGCCCACGCTGGCTTTGGTAAATTCCATTTCCATGCGGCAAATGTCGGATTCGGAAAAGGAGTTTCCATTCATCCGGGTGTTGGGAACGATAGGCTGGATCGTCGCCGGGCTGATCATCATGTTTTTAAACTGGGGTGAGAACGGCCATTTAGGGCTTACATTTAAAATGGCGGCTATTGCCTCCTTCATTTTAGGTGTTTATAGTTTTTCGTTACCTTCCACCTTACCATTAAAAAAGAATGTAAAAACTTCTGTAGGGGAATTGCTTGGATTTGACGCACTTGGCCTGCTGAAAGATAAAAATTATCTGATATTCTTTCTCGCTTCTATGGCGATATGTATCCCCACTGCTTTTTACTATGCTTTCGCCAATCCATTCTTAAGTGAAATAGGCATGAAAGGTTCAGCAGGAAAGATGACTATTGGGCAGGGATTCGAAGTTATATTCCTCTTGCTGATGCCGTTTTTCTTTAAAAAATTAGGTGCCAAAAAAATGCTTGCTTTGGGTATGCTGGCATGGGCAGTAAGGTATGTTTGTTTTGCATTTGGATATGCCGGCGGAAGCGGTGATATGCTATGGATATTATTATATATAGGTATTGCCATTCACGGCGTTTGTTACGATTATTTCTTCGTTACCGGCCAGATTTATACCGATAATCATGCGGGTAAAAAATTCCAAAGCGCCGCACAGGGTCTTATCGCACTGGGAACGTATGGAATAGGATTATTAATCGGATCACTTATTTCCGGCGTGGTAGCGGAACACTACCAATTAGCCAATGGCATGCACAACTGGAAAGTTATCTGGCTGATACCGGCGGTTATTGCCATCGTGGTATTAATTCTGTTCCTCCTTTTATTCAAGGATAAGAAGGTCGAAAAAGTGGCTCCGGTACCGATGGAAGCGGTGTGAAGGGGAAACCTTTATTATTTCGGTGGTAGATAATAAAGGCGTCAATATTGAATCATCTGGAATTCAAGAGTGAAACATGAGTATAAAAAGCTATAAGAAGTTTTTATAGTTTCCACTTTTGAGGGCTTTGTCTGTTTGAAAAGAACGAAAGTATTTGAACTTCATCTTTGATTATTCTGTAATACAAGGTGTTGAATTTTAGAACAGAAACTTTATGAACACCTTTAAATTCAGATTTTGAAAACAGATGTGGGTTTTGAGAGATAAGTTCTGAAATATTTTCAATTTTATTAGCGAGCTTATGAATTTCCTTCTCTGAAAAATTTTGTTCCAGGTACTCAATTGTTTTATTAAGCTCCTCTAATGCATTTTTCGTCCAAAGAACTTTATAACCACTTTTCATAAAGTTTTCTTGCTTCAGAATGTGAACTCAGTTTCCCATTTTCGGCATCTGTAATTCCCTTTTCTATTGAAACCTTTGCTTCTAATGAGGTTGAATTCCACCAATCTTTATTTTCTTCATCACGGAATCTCAATAACTTATCAATAATTGCTTTGTCTTCAATCGTAGATAACCATTGTATCAGTTCGAGTTTGCTACTTAAAATGCTTGAATCCATTATTTTAAAGTTATTGTTCAAATTTACAAAATATTCCTTTTTTGAATCAAAAGGATATTTTCGGGTGCATACCAGAATGTCGCATTGTTTGTCTTCCAGGGGCGGTGGGGACACCGCCCACAGCAACCGCTTTGGTTGGCGTCCCCGCCAACCGACGACATTTTGGGATGCAGCCATATTTTTTACCATCAATGCTCGTGGTGGTGATGTTCAATCTTCATCTCCGCAGGCGGGCAACTTTTTTCCTTACACACTTCATTCTGCGTTTCAATTTCAAAGGTACTGTGATTAATACGTAAATGTGCTAAGTTATGCCTTAAGGAATCTTTGATGCCTTCTGTATCCGCCACATTCAATTCTGGTGAAACAACTAAATGAGCCGTTAGAGCATTTTGGGTCGTGCTCATCGCCCAGACATGGATATGATGAATATCCAGTACACCCTTTGTTTCCATCGCCACATGACGTACCGCTTCCATATCCACTTCTTTAGGCACGCCATCTAAGCTTAGGCGCAGGCTATCTTTTAGAAGGCTCCATGTGCTGATAAGGATCACCATCATGATGACAAAGCTGATGATTGGATCTAACGGATACCAATGTGTCCACATAATAATAAGTCCTGCTATCACCACACCCAGAGACACCAGCGCATCTGCCGCCATGTGCAGATATGCTCCTTTCAGATTCAGGTCTTTATCTTTATCTTTTACAAAGAGGAAAGCAGTAAAACCATTGATGAGAATGCCGGCGGCAGCTACAATAGCCATTACACCGCCTTGCACAGGTTCGGGTTGTATCAATCTGCGCACTGCCTCAAAGCCGATTCCGCCTATTCCAATAAGAAGTATAACCGCATTTAATAATGCAACTAAAATAGTCGTCTTACGATAGCCATAAGTAAAATTATCATTGGGTTTTACCTTAGCCAGACGGAATGCCAACAATGCCATAGCCAGGCTTGCTACATCAAACAGGTTGTGCCCTGCATCAGAAAGCAACGCCATAGAGCCCTGCCAGAAACCGGCGCCGGCTTCTATGATGACGAAGACGGTATTTAATACTATGCCCAGCCACAAGGCCCTGCCTATGGTACGCTTCCCTTCCAGCGGATTGAGGTGGTCATGTATGTCGTCATGAGCATGCGGCATATAATAAATTATTGATACAAAGATAGAGGAAACAGTAGAATTACGAATAAGGAACCTGCCTTTGCCGGCAGGCAGGCAAGGAATAAGGAATTTCGAAGCGGGGGCTGCTTCTTCATGCTATGTTCCGTGTTCGTTATTCATGATCCCTTAAACGCATTCCATCCCTGGGCAGTCAGCGCATACTTGTTTCCACTTTTGGTCAGCAGTTGACAGCCTTCATCTGTATGGGTCATATAGCCAATTACACTGATCTGTTCAGAAAGTACAATCTTATCATGGTCTTCCGGAGAAATGGTAAATAACAATTCATAATCTTCTCCACCATGCAAGGCACAGGTTAAGGGATCCATTTTAAATTCCAGGGCGGTGTCAAAAGTTTGTGGATGGATGGGTATTTTTTCTTCATAAATAAGGCATCCGACTCCGCTATCTTTACAGATATGCAGCGCTTCCGAGCTTAACCCGTCACTGACATCCATCATGGAGGTGGGTTGAATATTATTTTCAGCAAAAAAATCAATAATATCTCTTCTGGCCTCCGGCTTTAAAAAGCGTTCCAGAATATAAGTCTTATTTTCAAGCTCCGGCTTCAATTCCGGGTTTTCAATATAAATTTTCTTCTCACGTTCCAATAACTGAAGTCCCAGATAAGCGGCTCCCAAATCGCCGGTAACACATAAAAGATCTCCTTTTTTAGCAGTGCTTCTCAATACATAATTATCCGGTGTTACCTCGCCAATAGC
>SCQV01000459.1 GCA_004299085.1 Chitinophagaceae bacterium
TATATGGCTGCAGGGTCTTTTATGATTTAGATACCCATGATTACGTATTTCAAAAATATAATGACGGCGGTCCGCGCACCTATCTTCCGAAACAGTACTATTTTGATTTTCCGTCCCAGGATTTTGCCTCGGACCCGTTACTTACTCATAATCCAGGATATTAAAATGTTTAAAACCATGAAGACAACATATATCAGTATCATCCTGCTGCTTGCCGGTTTGTTATATGCAGGATGCAAAAAAATAGACAACTATGACGCTCCCAATTCAGGCATCTACGGAAACCTCACTGATGCCGAAAACGGCGATCCGATGGTTCTGCCACAGGGGGTGGGGCAGATCAGAATGCTGGAGGTGAATAAAAAATATCCGCTGGGCGCCAGTCCGATAGGTTTAAATGTAAACTCATCCAGCGCCTATTATGCCACTCAGTTATTTGCAGATCAATATTTAGTTTTCCCGCTGGCACAGAGTGGGCCGTTTATTTACCCATCTAACGATTCAGTGCTTGTAACCCTTCATCCGGGTAAAATGGCGCAGGTGAATTTTCAGGTGATCCCCTTTTACCGGATCACTGCCAGCGTGCAGGATACCACTGTCACCTATACGATTACCAGCTCTGATGCAAATACGGCATTAGGCGCCAAGCTAACCAACATATATGTGATGATCAATGCGGACTCGTCATTGACGATGAGTACGGCCGGTAATCTGCCCGGAACCTATTATGCAAACCGGTTTCCAATCAGTGGTGTTTCCAATACACTGTTGGGTGTACCACAAACATTTACCATTCCGTTTAGCACCACCCATTTGGCTCCAGGTACCTATTATTTCAGGGTGAGCTGTACCGGCTCTAAATCATCTTCGCAGTATAATTATAGTAAGGTAATAGAATCAACGGTCAACTGAACATGACGAAAACGGGAGATGGCATTTTGAGCTGCTTCCCGTTTTATCGAATCCGATGCGGTGACTGATAAAAACTCAAGTATAGAACGGGCAATATTTCATAATTAAATGTTACGTCTTGTTCTAAATAGATGGCATGAAGATCAAAGATATTTTCTTACGATTGATGGTAATAATACTTATAATTTTTATTACCGCCAATCCATCACTAAGAGCCCAGAATGTGGTAGATGCTACCAGTCTGAATAATAAAACGATGGCTGGGTACCAGGGGTGGTTTAGGACGCCTGGTGACCGGGACGATAACAAGAGTTGGGCTCATCTGTTTAACAAAAACCTTACGAGGCCGGGTTTCGATAGCTGGCCTGATATGAGCGAATACAGCAAACAGGAAAAAACACCCGTACCCGGCTTTACTTATCCGGATGGAAGTCAGGCTTATTTGTATAGTGCACAAAATCCCCAGGTAGTATTATTGCATTTTCAATGGATGAAGAAATATGGTATTGATGGGGTATGGCTCTCTGAATTTTGTAATCATTTTCCCGGAGGCAGCCAGCAGTATGATTCAACCACTGTGCTTACTATTATGAAAAATGTAAGGGCGGCTGCAACAGCAACAGGCCGCACCTGGGCATTTATGTGGGATATGAGTGGATTTGGTCCCCGGACTTCCAAAAGGGATGTCTATCATATTATCATAAATCAATGGAAAAAGATGGTTGACGAAGGAGTCACCAGTGATCCGCGTTACCTGCATCATAACGGTAAACCGGTATTGCTGATATGGGGCTTTTTCCCTGACCGGCCGGCATCTCAGCCTGACTACATGGATCCGGTGATTGATTTTTTGCAATCACCCGGGAAATACCAGGCAACCTTAGTGGCGGGAGTGGATGATAAGTGGAGAGAAGGTACACCGGCATTTCAGGCCATGCTCATGAGAATGACCGCATTACAACCCTGGAGTGTGGGCCGGAGGCTTGTGGATCCTGCAACAGGATATGAGGTACCTGATACTACCAAATGGGCTGCCGATATAGCCAAATGTAAAGCTAACCATGTCATTTTTATACCGGTTATTAATCCGGGCACTCATATCGCCGGGCCACCTCCCATACCTCCAAAGTTACCCACCGTTCCCCGCCGGATGGGTAATTATCTATGGGAGCAATTTGTAGCTGCCTCTAAAACCGGGGTAATCAATAGCGTGTTTGTGGCCATGTTTGATGAGATCAATGAAGGCACACAGATTATGAAAGTGACCAATTACCCGCCTACACAATTTCCGTTCTTAACCTATCATGGCGCTAGAAGTGATTATTATTTACGTCTGGTAGGTGTTGGCGGGAAAATGCTAAAGGAGCATATACCAATACCTGATGTAATCCCTATTTCTCCTTTTGATGCCGCTAAATGGTATAAGATAAAGAATAAAGCAAGCGGGTTAGCATTGTCTGCAAAAAATAAAAGAGACATAAAGCTGTCACCGTTTCAAACATCCGGTTCCGGTAAAGGGGCCGATTGGCAATTATTATATAACGGCAACGGATATTTTAAAATGAGAAATCGTTTGTCGGGAAAGTTTCTTGAAGGTTTGGATAATGGAAGGGTGATCATGAACGCTGATGGAAAGTTGGTTAATTCTATGTGGCATTTTGAGTGGGATGGTACAGGTGATTGTCATATTATAAATAGAGGAACCGGCAAGGCCTTGCTTAATAATGATGTTCTCAAGAATCCTGCCGTCATGCAAGGGCCGGACTCGAAAGATTCCGATAATATCCGCTGGCAAATAATAGCGCCATATAGTAACTAATCATCAAGCTCAATAAAATGAAAAGAACCAGAGGAGCAATTTTTTTGTTCGTTTGCTTATTAACGGAGATATTCATCAGCCAACAAATAAAAGCACAATCAGTATTTAAGGTAAAAGAGAATTTCCGTTTATCAGGTGTACAATATGATAGGGTGGGCCGCGGAATGTGTCAAGTGAAAGATGGGATACTTAGGACACAAAATGCGTATGCTTCATTTGGTGATTCAAGTTGGTCTGATTATCAATTTACCGTAGATGCAAAGGTTCCTGTTACGGCTAAACAAGTGCAGATATGGTGTGGCTTTAGAGCAGCAGACAGAAATGACCGGTATATAATAGGCTTGAAGGGCGGCATTCAAAACGATTTATATCTTGGCCGGCTTGGTTATATGGGCAAAGATGATTTTTTGGCGCTTCGACACCTTAATTTTTCTTTAAAACCAGGAGAAACTTATACATTAAAAATACAAGCTGCAGGAGGCAGAATCCGGGTATTTTTAAATAATGAAAACCTTCCTCGAATTGATATCGTAGATAAGAATGCCGATTTAGAACCAAAAGGTAAAGTAACGTTGGGTGGGAGTTGGATAGAGAATGATTTTAGCCATCTCTCCATCGAATCTCTTTCAGCGAATGCACTATCGAAAATACCGGTAAAAGAATTCACTGTTCCGCCGGTTGACAAGGAGGCTCTCCGAAGAAAGGAAAGAGCAACGTATAAAATAGTTGATATAAAAAAAATTAATAAGGCCCGGACTATTGTTTCCTTAGATGGCAAATGGTTGTTTAAACCCGGATATGAAACAATGAGTGATACTGATAACCTGTCACCTTTACAAAAGGATGAAAGCTGGCATATTTTAACCGTTCCCGATTTCTGGAACCCCGACAGAATATGGTTATTCGGTGAAACTTATGGCAGCGCAAGCAAAGGTGTTTCAGACAGTTATTATCAAAAAGAAACTGACCGTTGTGAAGCTTATACCTTTAGTTACAAGAAAACCAATATAGGCTGGTACCGTCAATGGATTGATTTACCTGAAAGCATTAAAGGAAAACATTTGGAATTACATTTTGATGCAGTGTCCAAAATGGCTGAAGTGTGGATAAATGGGAAAAAAGCCGGTAGTCATATCGGCATGTTTGGAGATTTTAATCTGGATGGCACAGGCTTATTTAAGCCGGGCAAAAATCTAATTGTCGTGAAGGTGTATAAGAACTATCTTAAAAATACGGCTAATGATAATAAAATTGTGAGTGTGGCGGTTTCTGAAGAGGTTACTCAAAAAATGTTACACGATTTACCTCATGGTTTTTTTGATGAAGATCCGGCGGGGATCTGGCAACCGGTATCATTAGTGATCACCAATCCCGTGGAGATAAAAGATGTTTTTATTAAGCCCAATCTGCAAGGAGCAAGCTTTGATATTAGCATAAAAAATTATAGTAATAAGCCTCAACAATGCTCTCTTAATACGGCCATTTTATCAGTACCGGCCCATCAGTTATTATTCAAGGGTTCATCTATAGAAAATATACACTTAAATCCCGGTGAGGAAAAACAGTTAACTTATGCTATTAATGATTTGAAACCAAAACTATGGTCTCCTGCCCATCCACATTTATATGATTTTCATTTTATACTGGACGCCGCACCTGATCAGAAAATTGATGAAAAGGTTATCCGTTCGGGCTTTAAAACTTTTGAGGTAAGAGATGGATATTTTTACCTGAATGGCAGGCGATACTGGTTAAGAGGAGCTGACCAAACGGCTATGCCGATAGCGCCCAATGATACGGCTCTGGCGAGCCGGTTTTGCCGGTTAATGCACGAAGGAAATATAAATGTTACCCGTACCCATACAACGCCTTATACGGAAACATGGATGAACGCTTCTGATAAATATGGTATCGGTATTTCCTTTGAAGGTACCTGGCCGTGGCTCATGATTGGTAACAGCCCTATTCCTGACTCATCTTTATTGAAGATATGGAAAAATGAATATTTTGATTTGATGAAAAAATATCGCAACCACCCTTCCATGTTGATATGGACCATTAATAATGAAATGAATTTTTATGCGGACGACCCGGATAAAGACAGGGCCGAAAAGAAGATGAGAATTATTTCTGATGTGGTAAAACAAATGCGTAAAATTGATCCGACGCACCCTATTTGTTTTTCCTCCAATTATTCCAGAAAACAAACAGAAAGACGATTCGGCAAAGCGTTTATGAAAGATATAGATGATGGAGATATGGATGATATTCATTATTATCCCAACTGGTATAATAATTCCATTTTTGATGATTTTAAAGGAGAATTTCAACAAGCACATAAATACCCTGACCGGCCTTTGATCAGCCAGGAATTATCTACCGGTTATCCTGACGAAACCGGGCATCCGACACGCTTCTATACTTATGTGCATCAAACTCCACAGGCAACCATCGGTAATTATGCGTATGCATTTAATGATCCGTATTATTTTTTGGCAACTGATGCTTTCATTACTAAGGAAGAGGCGGAAGCATTAAGGCGCACTAATCCGGAAGCGGCAGGAATTTTACATTTCTCTCTGGCCACGTGGTTCAAGGATGTGTATCTGGCAAAAAAAATTCAGCCTTTTCCAACTTATTACGCTCTTAAGAAAGCTTTACAACCGGTATTAATTTCTGCGGAATTATGGGGCAGGCATTTTTATGCGGGAACACCATTGCCCGTCAGATTTTGTATAGTGAATGATCAGGAAAATGGAGATGATCTGCCTCCGACTACTTTACGATGGCAATTAGTTGGAGATAATGGGAAAGCCTTCGCCGGTGGATCTGAAGAAATGCCTCCGGTTAAATATTACGGGCGTCAATGGATTGAACCAAAGATTGATATACCAAAGAATTTGCCTCAACATAGAGTTAATGGCAAATTGATCTTGAACCTTTATGAAAAAAATAAGTTGATTTCCCAAAATGATTATGATCTTCTTTTCGCAGATAAGGCGTGGATTGAAAATACATCTTCCCTGAACAATAAGAAGTTGATAGTAGTTGATCCGGAAGGAAAGATATCCCCGATCCTTGATTTCCTTAGCATAAAATATGAACTGCAACATTCTATAAAAAAGGCGTTACAACAACCTGCCGGTCTGTATGTTTTTTCTGGTCTTGATTCTCTCCATATCACTCAGGAAGATGTACGGGATATAAAAACTTCCATAAAAAATGGCAACAATATATTATGGCTCAATGGCAGTCAATCGGCTGTTGAATTATACCCTGACGATTTTAGGGGGATCATTCATGCGAATGATCAGATCGTGAATATGGATATTCCTGAATCTCCACTGTTTGATCAAATGGATCCATTAGACATCCGGTATTTTAATAATAATAAGAGGGAAATACCAACGGTTTGTGATGGCGCATTCCAGATTAATAGAAATAGATCTGTTAGGGCATTAGCCTCCTCTGAAAAAGTACATGGCTATTTACAGGGAGGTATTGAAGCAAGAAGCAGCGCTTTGGACAAAATAAAAGGTTTTCCAATCGTGAAGATCAGGGATGGGAAAGGCTCTATCCTGTTTTCCACTATGCGTTTAAATAAAGGAACTACCGACCCGGTTGCCGGCAAATTATTCATGAATATGCTAACCAGTCTTTTAAATCAGAAATAGTGAGCGATAATTGTTTCATAACTATCTTTTTAATAGTAATATATTCATAATGAGGAAAAAAATAATTTTTCTTTCAATATCTATAATAGTAGTTTTTTCCTATTTTAATGCCAATGGACAAGTAAAATATCCTTATCCTTTTAATCCTGAGCAAGGTATTGTAAATGCAAGTGAGCAACCCTTCCGGCAAGATATTTGCCTCAATGGGAAATGGCAATTCATGCCTGTTTTTTCTGATGGCACCGATGATTTGAAATTACCGGATCATTTTGATTGGTCACCGGTTCCTATTCGTATTCCTTCTCCCTGGAATGTGAATGCGTTTGCTAAGTATAAAGACGATGATTTTGTTACTTTTCCAAGTTATCCCCAAAGTTGGAATAGTGCACTAATCGGGTGGATGAAAAAAGAATTTACGGTTCCTTCAGGCTGGAAAGGAAAGAGGATATTTCTTCATTTTGAAGCTGTTGCTGGGAAGGCAGTTTATTACCTGAACGGGAAAAAAGTGGGAGACAATTTTGACAT
>SCQV01000460.1 GCA_004299085.1 Chitinophagaceae bacterium
TTGGCAATTTGCAAACCTCTTAAAACAGAAGATTATGTGGTGCAGCCCATTGTGGATGTCAGTCCGCCTAAATGGCATTTAGGGCATACCACCTGGTTTTTTGAATCTTTTATATTAAAACCTAATGCTGCTCATTACAATGAATGTAATCCGGATTATAATTATGTTTTTAACAGTTATTATGAATCAGTGGGAGCGCGGGTTATCCGCACAGACAGAGGGAATCTGAGCCGCCCGGCAGTAGAAGAAATTATTGCCTATAGAAAACAGGTGGATAAAGCCATGGAGGATTTTCTGGCAGATGGTGTATCTGATGAGATGAAATCGCTCATCACGTTGGGACTAAACCATGAAGAACAACATCAGGAATTACTTTATACGGACATTAAATATATTCTTGGACATAATCCTTTGTTTCCTGCTTATGCAGAAAACGAAATGAAAATAGTGAATCCTGTAAATACAGAGAAAGGATTTATACATAGAAAAGAAGGGATATACGAAATTGGATTTGAAGGAAAGGGTTTCTGTTTTGATAATGAATTATCCAGACATAAAGTGTATTTGCAAAATTATGAAATCAGCAAAGCGCTTGTTACGAATGGCGAGTACCTCGAATTTATAAACAGTGGCGGGTATCATGATTTTCACTATTGGCATTCAGACGGATGGAGTTGGGTAAAAGCATACGGAATAGAATGTCCTATGTATTGGCATAAAATAGCAGACCAATGGAAATATTATACCTGGCAGGGAATAAAGCCTTTGGATTTAGATATTCCCCTCTGTCATATCAGCTATTATGAAGCGGCTGCGTATGCTGCGTGGAAAGGAATGAGATTACCTACAGAAGCAGAATGGGAAGGTGCAGCGCCTGATTTAAAATGGGGGCAGCGATGGGAGTGGACAGAAAGCGCGTATCTGCCCTATCCGGGATTTACTAAAGCGCCGGGAGCCATCGGAGAATACAATGGGAAGTTTATGGTGAACCAAATGGTGCTGAGAGGCGCTTCGGAAGTGACTTCACCCGGACACAGCCGTATTACATACAGGAATTTCTTTCAGCCGGAGCTACGCTGGCAGTTCACCGGAATAAGATTAGCCAGATGATCAGTACAAATCAGCGATTTTACGGGGAAGTCGTAGAAGGGTTATCGGCAACACCGAAATACCTGCAGTCCAAATATTTTTATGATAAAAATGGAGATGATCTTTTCCAAAGGATTATGCGTTGCCCTGAATATTATCTGACCCGTTGTGAAGAAGAAATATTTTCTCTGCAATCTCATGATATTGCAGGCTCCGTTAAAAGCTACCTGAAGGATTTTGAAGTGATTGGTTTAGGCGCCGGAGACGGGAGTAAGTCTGCTTATTTGCTGAAAGAATTTCTTAATCAGAAGCTGGCAGATACTTATTACCCGGTGGACATTTCTGCCAATATCATTCAGTTGCTGGAAGAGAATATTCCAAAAGATATTGTAGGATTAAAAGTAAAAGGATTTCATGGCGAGTATATTGAAATGCTGAGGAATATCCGTCAATTTTCAAATAAGCGAAAAATCATCTTCTTTCTTGGTTCCAACGTTGGTAATTATCGTCCGGATCAGGCTATACGCTTTTGTTGTGAGATGCATGAATGCATGAACGCCGGCGATTTGTTGCTGATTGGTTTTGATTTGAAAAAGAATCCACAGGTTATTTTGGACGCGTATAGTGATAAACAGGGTTTAACAAAGGATTTTAATCTCAACCTTTTGACACGGATAAACCGGGAATTGGGCGGGAATTTCAAGCTTGGAAATTTTGATCACTATGCGATGTATGACCCGGTTTCCGGAGCTTGTAAAAGTTTTCTTGTCAGTCTGAAGAATCAGCAGGTAAAAATGGGTTCAGACTTTTCCGCTGACTTTTCCCCGAATGAGATCATTCAGATGGAAATCTCCCAAAAGTATTCTATAGAAGCAATTGATGTGCTGGCGGAAAGATCCGGCTTTAAGGTATTGGGAAAATTTTATGATTCAAAAAAGTGGTTTACGGATTGTTTATGGCAGAAGGTGTGAAAGCAAATGCACTCTTTCATATAGAAACACTTTAGACAAAAAAGCATGAAGAAGCAAAACATCTCCTCATGCTTGCTTTTTCCCTTCGGAGTTTCATTCACGATTATATTCCCAGTTTCTGGCGGATATCTTCCGGAATACCGTTTTTGTTGACCATAAAAGAAGTGGTTTTATAATCAACGTAGTCCTTCGTTACATAAAGATATCCTTTGTAGTCATTATGGGTTCCCCATGAATTTTTTACCATATACCATTCTTTGCCATTTTGGTCTTTGGCGATGCCGGTAATCTGCATGCCATGATCATCAGTAGTCTGATAATCGTCCATGCCTTCCTGCCTCATTTCGGGAGTAATGGCCATTTCAGGCTTAGGCCCTTCGAACATGGCGGCTCTTTGCTCCGGAGTCATATTCGCGACTTGTACTGCCGGAACATAAGCAATTCCGTTTTGCCAGCTAAAATAAGGTTCGCTTATATCGGTGCCCCATGCTACGGTATAATGATGCTCCAGGGCATAGTCTATGATTTTGCTGATGTTATCCATCGGAATGTTCCAGTCACTCTGCATTTCCCAGTTATCGGGAAACATCATCGGAGCTTTTTTCCAGTAGGGTGTATTAGTCTGAGAAATAAATTCCACATAGTTATCCGGATTCAGCTTCACTACCTCTTTGGCAAAGCTTTCGGGCGTGTAGGTCTTTCCCTCATATTGAAATGTTTTGGGAACTTTTCCCAGGTAAGCATTCAATACTCCATTGATAGCGGACTTCCAACCGGTGGTTAATGTTCCCTGATTAGGCGCCTTGATAATGGCATCCAGCATAGATTTTAAAACGGTCATCATCTCAGGGAAATCATTTTGCTTAGTACCATAATCTAGTCCCGTATAATCCGTCTCGGGAATGGCACCGTATTTGGCATACATGTTAATGACATCATGCTCTTCCCCGCCGTCATCCCAACAGAGTGCGCCATGCATGCGGACATAATCAATGGCTTTTTGCATATAAGCACAACGTGCGGAATAAATAGGTGAAAGATGAATGGCCGGCCCGCCATTCCGGATCATTTCAGATTCCAAAAAGGAATTAGTGGAATAGCTCCAGCAGGTGCCTGAATTAGCCTGATTTTCTACCGGTGTTGCATTCCCATTTACTATGGTGGTGAATTGAAATCCTTCTTTAGCATGGTCGCTTTGATTATTAACTACTTTATTCATCAGATCCACTTGTGACCATGCTGAGCCAAAAGTGAACAGGAAAATAGCCAGCAACAGTATTTTATTTCTCATGTTTTGGTGATTTGAATAAATGAAATTATTTGAGTGGATAAAGTTAGAATTATTTTTAATTTTACATTTTCATAGTAGTAAGTTTAACCTAAAATTTACAATGTTGTTTATCATTTAAAGCTGCTTAACATGTCATTTACAATTCATCAACTGCATCAGGATGGTTTGGATATTACTGAAATAAAAAACAATAAGAATGCTTCCAGCGTTCAGATCTTGCCTTCTTCAGGCGCGCTTTGGCACGGCTGGATCATCAGACACCAAAATGAGGACTTAAATCTGCTCAATCATTATAAAGATAAGTCCGATTTACAAAGTAACCTGTCCGATTCTTATAAAAACGCTAAGCTAAATCCTTTTGCCTGCCGTATTCCAGAGGGTAAATATTCCTTTCAGGGTAAAGAATATGAATTTGCACGTAAGTTTAAAGACGGCAGCGCCATACATGGATTATTATTTAACCAGCCGTTTGAGCAGGAAAGAATTACTCAAAATGATGAGCAGGCTTCTGTAAGCTTTCATTATGGTTATCGAAAGGATGACCCGGGCTTTCCTTTTGACTATGATTGTACCATTACTTATACGTTGCATTCAAATAATGAAGTTTCATTAGAAACTAAAGTCCGGAATATTGGAACGGCTACGATGCCCTTAGTTGACGGATGGCATCCTTATTTCACGACAGGAAGTCAGGTGGATGACTGCTTTCTGATGTTTGCTGCAGATCAAATTGTAGAATTTGATGAAAAGCTGATACCGACAGGGAAGCTATTGCCTTATGATACATTTTTGAAAGAGCGTAAAATCGGTAATATCGAATTAGACAATTCTTTTATTGTAAGTAAAGAGGCCGCTCAGCCTAAATGCATCTTTACAGATAAGGTAAAAAATATAAAGTTGGCTATTTATCCATCTGATAATTATCCCATTATTCAACTGTATATTCCTCCGGACAGGAAAAGCATTGCGATAGAATCTTTGAGTGGCGCACCAGATGCTTTTAATAATGGGATAGGACTTATTTTACTAAAGCCGGGTGAAGAGAAAGTGTTTGCTGTAACGTACAAAATTTTGTAAGAGCTAACCGGCATTTTGGATTATTAGTGTAAAACATATAAATCAAATGACGAAAGCCTCTTCTCTTTTTATAATTTTCTCTCTTTTCTCTGTTGGGAGCATTAAAGCACAATCCCATTCTACCGGAACAGGATTGAAAAATGATATTGTAAAAACGGCTAATGGCTTATTACAAGGATTCACAGATCAGGAAACCGGAATAAAAAATTTCTGGGGGATACGGTATGCGCAGCCTCCTGTTGGCCCGCTGCGTTGGCATGCACCTCAGCCTGTAAAAAGCTGGCAGGGGATAAGAAAGGCTGATCATTTTGGCCCCAGAGCCATGCAAGAACCTGTTTTCGGTGATATGCGATTCCGGACGGACAGTATGAGCGAAGATTGTCTTTATCTCAATGTTTGGACTCCGGCACAATCACCAAAGGCTCATCTTCCCGTGCTGGTTTATTTTTATGGTGGCGGATTTGTGGCCGGTGATGGTTCAGAATGGAGATATGATGGGGCAAGCCTGGCTCAAAAAGGAATTGTGGTAGTGACAGTTAATTACCGCTTAGGTATTTTTGGATTTTTTGCATATCCGGAATTAACCAAAGAATCTCCTCACCACGCATCCGGTAATTACGGACTGTTGGATCAACATGCAGCCATAGAATGGGTACGCCATAATATCGCGGCTTTCGGCGGCAATCCGGATCATATTACCATTGGAGGGGAATCTGCCGGCTCTATTTCAGTATTTGCACAAATGGCCTCTCCTCTTTCTAAGAACCTGATTGCAGGAGCCATCGGAGAGAGCGGCGCTATGATTAATCCAACCCTGCCTCCCATACCTTTATCGGAAGCGGAAAAGAGAGGAGTTGACTTTGCCTTAAGTATCGGCGCACATTCACTAAAAGATTTGCGTGCAATCCCTGCTAAAGAGTTATCGAGTGAAGCCTCCAAAAAAGGCATCCCTTATTTTTCAGCGACCATTGACGGATATTTCTTTCCAAGATCGCCGCTGGCAATTTTTAAGGAAGGCCGGCAGGCACACATACCTTTACTTGTGGGTTGGAATTCAACGGAAGCGCCTTATATGGCTTTGATGCGGGGTGAAATGCCTTCCCCTGAAAATTATGCTGCCATTATTAAACAATTATATAAAGATAAGGCAGATCAGGTGTTGAGGCTTTATCCGGGAAATACGCGAGATGAAGTCATTCAATCAGCCACTGATTTGGCCAGTGACGGCTTCATTGTTTACAGCACATGGAAGTGGGCTGAATTACAAAGAGAAACCGGAAAGCATCCTGTTTATCGCTATCTTTTCTCTCATCCTCGCCCCGATGGATGGGGAATGCCCGAAAATGCCAAGGACTTCCTGCCTCCGCCGATCAACGGTGCCGCACATTCCTGGGAGATCGAATATGCTCTCGGAAATTTAAGGACGAATCCGGTTTATCCATGGACACCTGTTGATTATAAAGTTTCGGCAACAATGACAGGCTATTTTGCCCATTTTATCAAAACAGGTAATCCTAATGGGACCGGCTTACCGTTATGGACGGGAAATACAGAAAATCAGCCGGTCAGGGTGATGGACATAAATCTGCACAGCCATCTGATGCCTGAACCGCCTCAACGCCGCCAGCAACATGAATTTTTGGATCGGCTATATGAAAAAGAGAGTAATTGATTCCATCAAGGGTTAGTAAAATAGTAAATTTGAGTCAATGATGAGAGCTGGTTTTATTGCTGTGCCAGCCATGCGATGCAATATACTATGAACTATTATCTTAATAGTTGATGAAAACCCCATTTACCTCTTACCAATCAATGCCGTTTAGTAAATGACTTTTGTCACCCTGTTCAAGGAACTCCTTTGGAGAGCGCAGTCGAAGCTTGCCTACCAGGCGGGGGGGGGCAACGGCGCCATGGTTCGACTTCGCTCACCATGACAATTTCGTTTTTTATTAACTAAACGGCATTGATTTACTATTCAAATGTCGTTATAGTTAGGGATTTTGTCACCCTGAGCGTAGTCGAAGGGTGTTGTCAGCGGCGCCATGGTTCGACTTCGCTCACCATGACAATGTCGTTTCTTATTAACTAAAGAGTATTGATTTACTATTCAAATGTCGTTATAGCCAGGGATTTTGTCACCCTGAGCGTAGTCGAAGGGTGTTGTCAACGGCGCATGGTTCGACTTCGCTCACCATGACAATTTTGTTTCCCATTAACTAAACGGCATTGATTTACTATTCAAATGTCGTTATAGTTAGGGATTTTGTCACCCTGAGCGTAGTCGAAGGGTGT
>SCQV01000461.1 GCA_004299085.1 Chitinophagaceae bacterium
ACCCCCCTGTGTACTACAAGCCTCCTCCGGATATCTACCCCCAGTATTTTCAACACTTTCACCACGGGAAACCTTGAAAAAAAATTATAAATGACCCTTTTTTACGCAACTTGGGTTAATGATCTGATTTACAAATATTAGTAGGCTTATTTTTATAGTAAAGAGTATTTATATTCTTTTTCCGGCTGATAAAATGGGCGAATATTTTTTCAATGGCCGGTGTAAATACAGCTATTTTATTACGGTGAAAAGGATTATTTGTAATCCGTAATATGCAGGTACCGGTTACATGCCGAGTATTCCTGCACATCATTGGAACTAATAATGACTAACTTATTGGTCGTAAATTGCATTAATAAATCGTGGTATAACTGAATACCCGCTTCATCTAAATTAGTGCAAGGTTCGTCCAGCAGCAGGAGAGGAGTATCGGCAAAGATTGCCTGGGCCAGCTTGGCCCGTTGCTTCATACCCGAAGAAAAATAGCGTATCTGCTTATGCAGTGCATTATCTAATTGCACTGCTTTCGCTATTGCCTCTATGGAAATGTTATTTAAAAAAGGCTTAAATTCCTTTTGAAAGTGTAATAATTCCGCCAGTGTATATTCTTCAATCAGTTCCAGATAAGGTGTGGCAAGGCTTAAATAACGAAACACATTTTCATTAGCTAAAGACTGCCCGTTGAGTGAATAATGTATTTTCCCTTCACTTTGAGTAAGACTGCCGGCAATGATTTGAAGTAAAGTGGATTTGCCTGATCCGTTGGGCCCGAGGATGGCGTAGCGGTTTCCTTTCTCAAAAGTAAAATCTATTTTGCGAAAGATCCATTCGTAATTGAACCGTTTGCCGGTTTTTTCAAGAGATATCGTCATTAGACTTGCTGCTATAGCCTTTCATTATCCCGCGGTTGGATTCCCGGATGAAGGTTAAAATTTCATCGCGTTCATCAGTAGCCGGCAATTGCGTTTCAATGATTCTCAGCGCATGGGATACGCTGTAACCGCGTACATACAGAACCCGATATACATCTAATATCTGGTTTATTTTCTCTAAAGAATAACCGCGGCGTTTTAGCCCGATAGAATTAACGCCTACATACGACAGCGGCTCTCTGGCTGCTTTTACAAAAGGAGGGACGTCTTTTCTAACCAATGATCCTCCGGTAATAAAGGAATGAGTGCCTATTTTACAAAATTGATGAACCGCCGTCAATCCGGCTAAGATTGCATACTCTCCGATGGTAATGTGGCCCGCCAAGGTGGTATTGTTAGATAATATGCAATGGTCGCCTACAAAGCAGTCGTGAGCAATGTGGCAATATGCCATGATGAGGCAGTTATTTCCGATGACGGTCTTTAATTTATCTTTTGTCCCGCGATGAATAGTTACAAATTCCCTGATAGTGGTGTTATCTCCGATAAATACTTCCGTTTGTTCTCCGGCAAATTTTAAGTCCTGCGGGATTGCCGAAAGCACGGCACCCGGAAATATCCTGCAATGTTTTCCTATACGCGCTCCTTCCATGATGGTGACATTGGATCCTATCCAAGTTCCTTCCCCTATGGTTACATTTTTATGAATAACAGTAAAAGGATCAATCTTAACAGTGGGGTGTAGCTTGGCGTCAGGATGGATATAAGTCAGCGGATTAATCATGGGTTATTTGTAATCTTTTTTGACAATTTGGGCTACTAAATCGGCTTCGGTGCATACTTTATTCCCCACAAAGACCGTTCCGCGCATTTCGCATATCCCGCGCCGGATAGGGCTGAGCAGCTCTAATTTTAATATCATGGTATCTCCGGGAGTTACCTTTTGCTTAAATTTACAATTGTCAATTTTCAGAAAATAAGTATCGTAATTTTCAGGATCCCGGTAAGTGTTTAATGCAAGAATGCCGCCGGCCTGCGCCAGGGCTTCTATCTGCAGAACTCCCGGCATGATGGGATTTCCCGGGAAATGTCCTTGAAAAAAGTATTCATTAAACGTCACATTTTTAATCCCAACCACATGGGTATCGCTCAATTCAATTATTTTATCCACCAGCAGGAAAGGAAACCGGTGTGGCAGGGAATGTTCAATCCGGCGGCTGTCATATATAGGAGGTAAATTGGGATCATATAACGGCACGTCTTTGTTATGACGGTTCTTCTTGATATAATGCTTTATTTTTTTTGCAAAAGCCACATTTGAAGAATGGCCGGGTCTGTTAGCAATTATGTGAGCTTTAATGGGAAAACCCACCAATGCCAGATCTCCGACTACGTCCAGTAATTTATGACGGGCCGGCTCATTGGGAAACCGGAGTTGAATATTATTCAGAATACCGATACCCTCATTTTTTACGGACATTTTCTTGCGGTTAAAAGCCTTAGCCAGACGTTCCAATTGCCCGTCGTCCACAGGCTTATCTACCACTACAATCGCATTGTTCAGGTCGCCACCCTTGATCAGATTATTTTCAAGCAGATATTCCAGCTCATGCAGGAAACAAAAAGTACGGCAGGGAGCAATTTCCTTCTTAAAATCACCGATTTGCTTTAAAGCCGCATGTTGCGTGCCGAGAACGGGAGAATTGAAGTCAATCAGGGCAGTGATTTTATAGTCGAGTGAAGGTAATGCCACCATTTCCACTCTTTTTACTTCATCGTAAAAATAAATATTGCTGTCAATCGAATAATACACTTTGCGGGCATCTTGCTTATGAATGCCGGCATTTTCGATGATTTCTATAAATGGCTGAGAACTCCCATCCATAATAGGCACTTCCGGCCCGTTCAGCTCAATCAGTACATTATCAACGCCCATGCCTACCAGTGCAGCCAATAAATGCTCTACTGTGTGAATACGTGCTCCATTATGTTCAAGCGTGGTGCCGCGAGAGGTGTCTGTAACATAATCCACGTCAGCTTTTACAATGGGTTTATTAGGTAAATCTATCCGGCTGAATTTAATCCCAAATCCCGGAGCTGCCGGTTTCAAAGACATATCAACTTGTAATCCGGTATGTAAGCCAACGCCTGAAATAGTCACTTCTTTTTCCAGGGTATGCTGGTAATGGGTCTCATTGTTTTCCATGCCGACTGTTTTCTTCCAGAGTTTAAATGCGTTCCTTTTCTAATATCAGTTGCTTGATAAGAGATTCCAATTCTTTTACTCTCTTTTCAAGTTCCGGCAAATTTCTAAAAATTGCCTGACTTTTCAAGGAACTTTTGTAGTCGAAAGCGGGCGTGCCGTTTAAAGCCGCATTAGGCTCCGCTATGGATTTGGATAATCCGCTCTGGGCATTGATTCGCGTTCCATCCGCTATGTGAATGTGGCCTACTAATCCCACCTGTCCGCCCAACATGCAGTTTTTGCCTACTTTAGTGCTGCCTGAAATGCCTGTCTGGGCAGCGATAACTGTGTTTTGTCCAATTTCTACATTATGAGCTATCTGGATAAGATTATCTAATTTTACTCCCTTATGGATGATGGTTGAACCGATGGTAGCCCGGTCTATGGCAGTATTGGCGCCTATTTCCACGTCATCTTCCACCACTACATTGCCTATCTGAGGAACTTTCTTATAATTGCCGTCCTGTTGAGGGGCAAAGCCAAAACCATCACTGCCGATAACAGTTCCCGCGTGAATGATGACATTTTTCCCTAAAACACAATGATGATAGACTTTTACTCCGGCAAAAATGATGGAGTCTTTCCCTATTTGTACCCCATCGCCAATATAAGAGCCCGGATAAATCTGTACATTATCTCCGATTTTTGCATCTTCTCCTATGTACGAAAATGCACCGACATAAATATTTTTGCCCAAAACTGCTGTGGGGGCTATGAATGATGGTTGCTGAATCCCTGACAAATGGCTTTTTTGCTCACTGAGAATATGGTTATATTTTTCCAATAAAAGGGCAAAACTTCCATAGGCGTCTTTTACCCTGATGAGCGTGGCTTCCACCGGTTTTGTCAACCGGAGATCTTCATTGATAATGAGAATGCTGGCTTTTGTGCGGTATAGGAACTCTTCATATTTAGGATTAGCAATAAAGCTGAGTGATCCTTCGCCTGCCTCCTCAATTTTTGAGATAACGTGCACCCGTGTGTCAGGATTCCCTTCAAGCCTGCCATTTAAGATAGTTGCAATTTGCAATGCACTGAATTGCATAGAAAAAAATTAATACCGGTGTTTTTTCTGTTAGCCGGTAGGTGAAAAATAACCTGTTCAATTATTCTTTGGGGTAACAAAAATAGAATTTTTTTACGGGTATGGATATGGAATTATTTATAAGCGCATTATCAACGGATGCAATGTCTTTTACTTCGCCGTCTTTGAACAGAATATTAATATTGTCATCCGTAGTATTATAGGTTCTGTTCACAGCTATTCCGGTGAAAATAAAATAGTCCAGTTCTGTACCTGTAAAACCTGATTTTTTATTTAACAGCTTGCGCATTTCTTCGAGTTTCGTTGTTTCAAAACGGTTATTACCCAGTTTTATTTTAAATAATTGCCTGTCTATCAGCCACCTGCATAATGTGGAAAGGACGTGATCCCTATGATTTGCCCATACTTTAATGGCGGACATGATGTCAAAATCGTCCAATTGGCAAAAATGTGTTAAATATTCAGGATGAGAGGCAAAGATAGTACCATTAATTTTTTGGCGCATAAAAAATGCTAAGGCAGGCGAGGAAAACAACGCTTCACCTTGCAATACCAGCTCTTTTGCCCGTGTTAGAATTTTTATTAACATATTTTCTGCACTCAGCACGGTTTTGTGCAAATATACCTGCCAATACATCAGTCTGCGTGCAATAATGAATTTCTCAATAGAATGAATTCCTTTTTCTTCAATCATCAATTCATCGTTATGCACTATCATCATCTTAATAATACGATCGTATCCGATTACGCCTTCATGCACTCCGGTATAAAAGCTGTCACGATTCAGATAATCCATTCTGTCCACGTCTAACTGGCTGGAAACAAGCTGATGCAGAAATTTTTTAGGATAATCTCCGCGGAAAATCCGGATAGCCATTTCAAGATTCCCATTCATTTCCATATTCATCCTTTCCATGATCATGGATGAAATATCTTCATGGAGCACTCCTTCTACCATTGTATTTTCCAAAGTATGGGAATAAGGCCCGTGCCCAATGTCGTGTAGCAGGATAGCCATCCTCGCGGCTACATCTTCTTCTTCCGTTACTTCAGCGCCTTTGTTTCGCAGTTCCTGTAAGGCCAGCCTCATAAGATGATAGGCTCCCAGAGAATGGGAGAGGCGCGTGTGCATAGCACCGGGATAAACAAGACAGGCTAATGCCATCTGGGAAATGCGGCGCAATCTTTGATAATAGGGATGTTGAATAATATCAAAAATCAGTGGATGGTCAATGGTTATAAATCCATAGACAGGATCATTGATAATCTTTCTTTTGTTTTCCGCCATTACCACCAATTAATAAAAAGTTAAAAAAAACTTTTTTAAAGCAGCAAAGGTACGGAAGCACGGAAGAAAAGGGTAATTTTGGATTTCTGACCTGATTTTTGTTACAAAGTTTAATCAGAAATTTAATTATCTCTGATTTCCTGATGTCTGATTTAAGGTATTCGTAAAAATTTTCAATGTATATTCTATAAATCAGACATCGAAACGTCAGACATCAAAAAATGATTTTTATAACTTATTAAAATAAAGATACATGAGCACAGCTAACATACTTTGGGTGGATGATGAGATAGATTCATTGAAATCCCAGATACTTTTTTTGGAAAATAAAGGATATTATGTTTCCTCGTTGAGTAATGGACATGATGCCATTGAATATTTAAAAGAAAATCAGGTGGATGTCATTTTATTGGATGAAAGCATGCCCGGCATTACAGGATTGGAAACCCTGAGTGTTATCAGGGAAATAAACCGCCAGATTCCTGTGGTAATGGTAACGAAAAATGAAGCGGAGAATGTGATGGAAGATGCTATTGGCGCTCAGATCACGGACTATCTTATCAAGCCTGTAAATCCAAACCAGGTATTGCTGACGCTGAAAAAAATTATTGACAACCGAAGATTGGTAGCGGAAAAAACAACGACTGCCTATCAGCAGGATTTTCGTAATTTGTTTATGGCGCTTAGCTCGAATCTTAATTATAACGAATGGATGGATGTATATAAAAAATTGGTTTACTGGGAAATGGAGATGGCCAAGAGTGACAGTCCGGAAATGCAGGAAGTGCTTATTTCCCAAAAAGCAGAAGCCAATACTGAATTTGCGAAGTTTATTTCCAAAAACTATGCAAATTGGGTGCATCCGAAATCTTCCGAAGCGCCTATCATGTCGCATACGCTTTTCCGCTATAAAATTGCCCCGCATTTAGAAAAAGGGAAACCGCTTTTTATGGTATTGATTGATAATTTACGCTTTGATCAGTGGAAAGCTATTGAGCCTATTTTCAAGGAATCTTTCAGGATATTGGAAGAAGATACTTTTTACAGCATTTTGCCTACATCCACCCAATACAGCCGCAATGCCATTTTCTCAGGTATGCTTCCGGTGGATCTGGAGAAGGCTTTTCCCCTGGAATGGAAGAATGATGATGAACAAGGCGGAAAAAATCTGAGCGAAGAAAAATTTCTGGGCGAGCAACTAAAGTATTTAAGGCATAAAGATTTGCGGTTCACTTATACTAAAATCACCAATCACCAGGATGGGCAGAGTTTGGTGAATAATGTCCACAATATGATGGATTATGATTTGAATGTCATTGTTTACAATTTTGTGGATATGATGAGCCACGCCCGCACGGAAATGGAAGTGCTGAAAGAATTAGCTTCTGACGAAACTTCATACCGCTCTATTACCAAAAGCTGGTTTGAACATTCTCCTTTATATCAGGCGCTTAAAAAAATAACGGATAAAGACATCAAGCTTGTCCTGGCTACGGATCATGGCAGCGTGCGGGTGAAGAAGCCCTGTAAGGTGATCGGCGATAAGCAGACCACTACTAATTTGCGTTATAAGCATGGAAGGAACCTGAATTATGATGAGAATGATGTGCTTGCATTCCGCGATCCTAAAGATGCGGGATTGCCGCGCCCGAATGTAAATTCTTCTTACATTTTTGCCAAGGAAGATGGATATTTATGCTATCCGAATAATTATAATCATTTTGCAAATTATTACAAGAATACTTTCCAGCATGGCGGTATTTCTTTAGAGGAAATGATTATCCCGGTAATACGGATGGCAACGAAATAAAAGAAGTGGGTATTTTAATTTGTTAAAAGGGTAATAGGTTATTCTCCCTAAAATAATCCTATCTTTTTTTTCCTTACTTTTGAGACTTCATATAAAGAAAAAAAGATGCCTATCAAATATTCACAGGCTATTTTGGATAAAATGATCAAATTGCTGAATGAGGCGGGTTACGAATTGCGCTTTGAAAAGGGAAATTTTAATTCAGGCTTCTGTATCCTTGAGCACAAAAAAGTAGTTGTAGTCAATAGGTTCCTTGATTTGGAGGGCCGGATCAATACTTTATCCGATATAATTCCCTTATTAAAAATAGACCCGAATATGTTAAGCGTTGAATCAAAGAAACTGTATGAACTGGCATTAAAAGAAGTATAAGTTGAAGATAACCTTTTTGGGAACGGGAACATCGCAGGGCGTACCTATGATAGCCTGTAGTTGTAAAGTCTGCACCTCTGAAAATCCTAAAGATAAACGGTTGAGAAGCAGCATTCTTATTCAGAATCATGATCTGAATATAGTAGTGGATACCACGCCGGATTTTCGTTATCAGATGCTGCGTGTGGGATTAAAGCGTTTGGATGCTATTCTTATTACACATTCTCACAAGGATCACATTGCCGGCATGGATGATGTACGGGCATTTAATTATTTCCAGAAAAAGCCGGTTGATATCTATGCTACGCTTCCTTCCCAGGAGGTTATTAAAAAAGAATTTTCTTATGCATTCGCAGAAAATAAATATCCCGGTATTCCTGAAATCAGGTTGCATACCATTGATTCAGCGTTGTTTCAGGTGGGGAGACTTCCCATCCTGCCTGTAGGAGTTTTGCATTATAAAATGCCGGTAACCGGATTCCGGATTGATGATTTTACTTATATTACCGATGCCAATTATATTTCAGAAAAAGAAAAGGAGAAGATAAAAGGCACTAAGATATTAGTTTTGAATGCGCTTAGATCGGAGCATCATGTTTCCCATTTTTCGTTGCCGGAAGCATTGGCTCTTGCAGATGAATTGAAAGTGGAACGGGCTTATTTCACCCACATCAGCCATCAGCTTGGACTACATGATGAAGTGAGCAGCCGTTTACCGAAAGGAAGATATCTGGCGTATGACGGATTGACACTGGAAATGTGATGTATGAAATATAAATTAAAAGACTCAACTTCATGGCCTATTTTTTATCATACATTTTTCATTCTGTAATCTTTTCCCGGATTTCTTTAAAGTATTCCGGCGCTTTCAGCAGGCGGCTGCCATACCAGGAAAACATTTCACCATCCACAAAAATAATTTTTGCATCGGGAATGATTTGCCTGATTTCTTCTGCATGTTTTTCCCTGAAAGGAAAGGGTTCGGAAGATAAGAGAATCCATTTGCAACCTGATTTATTCAATTGCGCTAACTGTATCTCAGGATAACGGGATAAGTGACTAAAACAGTTGTCAAATCCGCAATAGTTCATCATTTCATGAATAAAAGTTTCTTTGCCGGCCACCATCCAGGGATTGCGCCAGATGAAATAAGCGGCTTCAGGTTTCTGGTTTGAAGTTTCAGCCGGCCTCGTCTCAAGCGAGGGGTTTGGAGCTAATTGATCAAATTTATTTTGAATGTTGTTTGCTATTTCTTCCGACCCTTCTATTTTGCCCGTTATTTCTCCGATAGAATGGATCATGCTCAGCGCGTTCTGCAGTGTATAAATATCGCTGATCCAGACAGGAAAATCTTTCATTAATTCTTCAAGCTGTTCTTTATCATTTTCTTCTTTATTGGCAATGATGAGATCAGGATGCAAACTACGTATAACATCTATATGCAGCTTTTTAGTGCCTCCGACTTTAGCTTTGTAATTGAACCATTCTTTAGGATGAACGCAGAATTTAGTTATACCCACTACCTCATTTTCCAATCTCAAGTCATATAGCAATTCTGTTTGTGAAGGAACTACGGATATAATTCTTTCCGGCGGGGAGGATATAGTTATAGTCCTTCCTAACTGATCTTTGAAGTGGGCCATACTATTTTTGGATAAAAAGTCATAAAAGAAAAATTATAAATTTCCATCATCTTTGTAATACCTTTGAAAATAAATATCTGATGAACGATTGCCCTTAATGCAAAGGTATGTCAAGCTTCCATTTTACCAGAGTTAAAAATCTAATTCTGATTGCGCTGTCTTTATTATTTTGTGAAAAAGTATTTGCTCAGGATAATCAGGATTCTACCCTGCTAAAAGTTGCTAATGGTATCACTCAGGAATCATTGCATTTTTCCCGTGAGAAAATTTATGTACAAACGGATAAGCCGGATTATAATACCGGTGACACACTCTGGTTCAAAACCTATCTTTTTAATGCTTCTTATTTAAAACCTTCTCCTAAAAGTGGTATTTTGTATATAGAGATAGCAGATGAAAATAACCAGGTGATAAAGCGCATGCTGGTATCACCGATAGATGGCCTGGGCTGGGGTGATATTCCTTTGTCCGCCAAATTATTTCCTGCTGGTAATTATACGCTGAGAGCCTATACTAACTGGATGCGTAATTTCAGTGAAGGCGATGTTTTTCGAAAACAATTTTCCATTCATGATTACACCAAACAAGATCTATTGGTTAATGCACGATTCACTTTAATCCCCTTTGAAGGAGATAAGGGAGTGCATGCGACTATTCAGTTGCAAAGGATGAATGGACTTCCCGTATCATTTCGTACTTTTCAGGTGGCACTCATTAATGGCAATAAGGTGTTGCATAAGAATAATCTATTGGCAGATGTAAATGGGGAAATGACTTTTGATTTTAAGACTCCTAAAGGAGTTTATCCGGATAAATTATCCATTCTACTTATGGGACCGGCAAAGGAAACTGCCGCGTCTGAGATGACGATTCCGGTTATTCTCAGCGATAATGAAGATATAGATTTACAATTTCAGCCGGAAGGAGGGAAACTTATTGCCGGTGTCAGGAACCTCGTGGGCTTTAAAGCCATTCATTCAAATGGAATGGGTGTTGATATATCCGGGATTATTTATAATAATAAGAATCAAAAAGTAACTGATTTTAAATCATCTCATCTTGGTATGGGATCCTTTTATTTCATTCCTCAACCGGGAGAATCTTATACGGCGGTCATTCCATTGCGTGATGGACTTACCAAAAGCTACTCTTTACCTGTCGTACAAAATGCAGGTATTGTTTTACACGTCTCTGATTCTTTTAACAGTGATTCAGTTGAAATAGATATTATGGCGACTCCCGATTTACAAAATAAAAGTAACCTCTATTATTTAGAAGGCTGTTCCAGAGGGATCGGATGCTTCGCCGCCAGGCTTACTTTAGATAAGGGAACTAAAACATATATGCTTGATAAAAATATATTTCCAACCGGAATTGCCCGGTTTACTTTGCTTAATGAAGATATGCAGCCTTTATGTCAACGAATAATCTTTGTTGATAATCATGACCAATTACAGGCTCATTTTACCTATAAAAGCGAATATGCTATAAGAGATAGTGCAATAATAAAACTAAATGTTTCGGACATTAAGGGCTCGCCTGTTCAGGGAGATTTTTCGGTAGCCGTTACGAATGATGCATTAGTTAATATAGATACGATGAAATATAATTCATTGGTTTCTGATATCTATCTGACTTCGGATTTAAAAGGAAATATTGAAGATCCGGGGTACTATTTTCCATCCGAAATGACAGAGAAAATATGGAATGATTTGAATGACTTATTGCTTACGCAGGGATGGGTGAGCTATGCATGGAAGGCCAAAGATGAAAGTGGCTCTCCGGCCTATCCGGCAGAACAATCATTTTCAATAGCAGGAAAAGTAACCAACATCTTTAACAAGCCCGTCAATCAGTCCGAAGTATTATTATTTTCTGAAAAGCCATTATCCATTCAACAAACGACTACTAATAAAGCAGGTGAATTCACTTTTGCTCATTTATTTCCTGTAGATACCGCCTCTTATCTGATACAAGCCAGAAACAGACATGGGAAGAGCTTTAATGTGGGTATTCAACTGAACGAATTTAAGCCGCCCGTTTTCAATCTGTCGGGACAAAGCGTCGTCCCATGGTATGTCAATATTGACACCGGCCACTTAACCAAGGTTAAATCCCAGATGGCGGAGGACGAAAGGGCAGGGAAAATTCGTGGAAAGCATGTTCTTCAGGAAGTGATTATAGAAGGGAAAAAGATAGTTTCAAATTCTCAAAACCTCAATGGACCGGGTGGCGCTGACTTTATTATGAATCAATCTGACATGGAAAAAGAAGGTAAAGCCACTCTTGGAGATATTTTGAGGAAAAAAATAAAAGGATTTGTATTGGGTGGCAAACGGCTTGATAAATACATGATTTATGATAAAGCAGTACATATTATTATAGATGGTGTTAATCTGGACTTCTTCAGGCCTCAGGGGGAAACGCAAAAGATATATTATGATGAATATCTGAATTATCTTACTGCTGAAGATATTAAAGGGATCGAAGTAATGACCTCATCAAGATATACCGGAAACTATTTTCAAAAGTTCATGGATCCGGTGAAACAAAAACCGTTTGAAAATGCTTTTATCGAGATAACCACCTATTCCGGTCATGGAGCTTTTTTAAAGAAAACGCCCGGAGTGTATATGTACAGGCCACCTTTGGCTTTCAATGTGCCGGCGGAATTTTATTCTCCTAAATATCCAGTTAAATCCAATCATTATATTCCCGATGTGCGTTCCACTATTTATTGGCAGCCCAATGTGATTACCAATAAGGACGGTGAAGCTGTTATCAGATTTTATACAGCGGATAAACCGGGAACTTATACCTTAATGTTGGAAGGGGCTGATATGAATGGGAATGTTGGAAGTGCAAGAAGAAAAATGATTGTCAAATAAATTTTCAGGAAAATAAGGTTCCTTCTTCAGCATTTCCACTCATGGGGAATTTCCCTAAATGCTTATAGGCTTTTTCAGTAGCTTCTCTTCCCCTGGGTGTGCGTTTGATAAATCCTTCCTGAATTAAAAAGGGCTCATACACTTCTTCTAATGTACCGGCTTCTTCGGCTACCGCGGTGGCAATCGTAGTAATTCCGACCGG
>SCQV01000462.1 GCA_004299085.1 Chitinophagaceae bacterium
GCCTCCCTCCCTAAAACAATCCTCCCTCAATACTGATGCTCGCACCCTCGCCGGCATGGCTGCGATAAATCACCCGGGCATTAATAGCCCACGCACGGTTACGCATATTGTGTAATCCGTTCCCTGAAAATGTAGCAGCATCCTCTACATCAAAACCATCTCCATCATCTTGTACAGTCAGGATATAGTTGTCATCCTTTCGCATTAAAAAGATAATAATAACCTTATGAGCCCGGGCATGCTTTACAATATTATTCAAAGACTCTTTTAATATCAAAAACAAGTTGCGTTTAAGGTCGGGATGAACATTCCTTCTACATTCCGTTTCAGGAAAATTTATCTCATAAGACAATCCGCTTCCTTCCATGAAGCGATGAATATACACCCGGAAATAAGCAAGCATATTGTCAAGGTAATCGTCAGATGGATTAATAGTCCAGACAATTTCACCCAGGCTGCGGATCAAATCATGTGTCTGTTTGTTGATAATGTCCAATACCTTCTGGTAGTCCGATTTATCAGTGGCGGGGTTTTGCTTCAATAGCTCAGTCTGTATGGATATTCGTGTAAGCCCTGCTCCGATATCATCATGAATATCCTGTGCGATGCGATTACGTACATTATTGATCTGCTGCTCACGATGCAGGCGTGCTAACTGCATACGATATTTTTGCCGGGTAAAACGCCCCGTCAGATAATACAAAGCAGCAGTGATCAATATGAGCATGGCCATCTTAAACAATCTCGTTTGGTAGAAAGCAGGAACTACCGTAATCATCAGTGAAGAATATTTTCCGTCCCATGGTATGCCAGGAACGATCGCACGCATCTGCAGCTCATAATGATCCGGCGGTAACCGGGTGAAAATGGCACCTCCTTCATTTCCCTTG
The DNA here is from genome assembly GCA_004299085.1 of Chitinophagaceae bacterium. Classification (GTDB taxonomy): domain Bacteria; phylum Bacteroidota; class Bacteroidia; order Chitinophagales; family Chitinophagaceae; genus FW021-bin31. The sequence continues at coordinate 891 of SCQV01000462.1, forward strand.
TTTATCCACCGGTTGCTATAACCGGCAAGGCGGTAGCTGTATTGCATCATCCGGCTGTGAAGCATGTCCAGCGAAGCATAAGAGATCTGGAACAAGTCTTCTTTGTGACTAATCTTTATGGCTTTTGTATCAGGAGAAAGAATAATCGTTTCATCCTTTTTCCGAAGGGAAAGTACAGAAGGAGTGACTGTATGATACGGTTGTAATATTTTATCAGGATTAAAATAAATGAGATTTTTACCATAGCCAATATAAATAGTCCCATCACGAGATAATAACATGGGAGAACCTTCAATGGAGCCCGGAGGGGGGGGCAAATAGGTATAAACCGGGTAAAAATCACCGGATTTGGTATCCAGGCATTGAATTCCTTTTGCGGTATAGAGCCAAAGCCGTTGTTGATTATCCGGTAAAAAGGAATAGTTTATGGCACTGATTAATCCACTGGAAGAAGTATATATTTTTTTTATTTGCCCGGCAGCCGGATCAAAACAGATAACTCCGCCATAACTGGTGCAAAGCCAGATATTTCCTGTAGAGTCGCACCACAGATAACCCAATCCCCCCGTCAGCTCCTTTCTTTGATAATGCAGGATATACTCTTTTATTACGCTGTCAGAATTTTCATCAATACAGGTCAGCCTTTGATCATCCGGGGATACCACCCACAAACGATGATGCTTATCTTCAGTGGCATCAAATACCCAATCGTCCTGCAGACGGTGTGCAGGGTTCTTTGCTCCCGTGAAAAAATGGGTCGTCTTCCGTGTTCCCGGATTATATTTAATCAAGCCGTTTTTCCACAACCCAAACCACAGACTCCCGTCTGAATCTTTCATCAGAATAGTAAATCCTTTGGGAAATTTCTTAATTTCATCCGGAATAGGTAAAGAAAATTTCTGCGTGCAAATTTTTCTTTGGATATCAAACTCAAGAAGGCCCGACTGGGTACTTAAAAGCAAATGTTTTGCATCAAGAGGTAATATTTTCCATACCGGCAGATAGTTGTTTTTACCTGCGTGACAGAAATACTTTTGATATTGCATGGTGCGGGGATTTAAACAAAATAAAGCATTACGCGAAGAGCTGTAATCCACTGTTCCAAGCCATATTCTGCCTGAATCATCCTCTGCCATGCTTCCCCAGGACGCTCCCCCAAATTGTTTAAATCCACTCATTTTATTATTAATGCAATGAATGTTATCTGTTTCCTCATTCCAGTAATCTACCCCCCCCTGCGTTGCCAGCCATAAGGTCCCTTCTTTGCCAACATAAGATCCATAAATGGTATTATCCGACAAGGACCATGGATCCTGATCATCATGGAAATACCGGATGTAATGTCCGGTCACAGTATCCATCTTCAACAATCCCGAAGTATATCCGCTAAACCAGCAATGAGGATCACCATACGCAATCCCTTCACTGAGGCTCATCTGGCGGGGGATTGAAAATTCTTTCCAACTGAGCCGTTTGTAATTATAACATAACAGGACCCCTTTATTATTAGTGAACCAGCAGGCTGCAGTATCCGCGTCAATAATCATAAATTTTGAAAGATCAATGCCGGCAGGAGACGGATTCATCTCATTGATCTGCCGAAAATGTTTTGCACCATCAGTGGAAAGGGAAAGCTTTATTCCATCCTGATAAATGATCCAGCCGTTCCTTAATAGCCGGATATTAAAAGGCCAATACCATTCCGGAAGCGCTTTCAGATGCGGTAACGGAACCGCATAAAGCCGGTGCGTAAAGGTATCAGCCCGGTATAAAAGCGGTTCAGAGGTATGATGGGCAGTTACGAGGCCAAGCACCTCTCCCGAACCAAGACAACCAATTTGGGAGAACGGCAGCGTTTGGCTATTTTGATGTTCATATACGAAGTAATTTTCGATCCTGCCTTTAAAAGGATGCAGGCAGCTAATCCCTACAATAGTGGCAACCCATAAGGTCCCATCCGGCGCTTCTGCCATTGCGTATGTATAACCACTGGCCAGAGAAGCGGAATCGCCCGGTATGGCATTATAAACCAGGAAATGTTTCCCGTCATACCGGTTTAGCCCTTCATTGGTAGCGAACCACATAAATCCATAACGATCCTGGTAAATAGCATTGACACTGCTGTTAGAAAGCCCATCGGCGGTCGTGAGATGATTAAAATGAATATAAGATCCCTGTGCCTGCAATGAAGTCAGGGAAAAGAGGAAGAAGGCCATTATCAGCCCGGAAGTAGTGTACCATTTCATGGCAACCCGGCTTATCTACGAAAGATACAAACATTTTCTTACAAATGATTAAATTTACGTGAGTTCGATGACTAAGTCACTGATTTTAGAATAGTTAGGATAAAAAGGGCGCCTTTTGAATGAAGACAATCCCGGCACGCCCGAGATGGCAGACATAGATACTTCATGGGTACTCCATAGATGAAG
>SCQV01000050.1 GCA_004299085.1 Chitinophagaceae bacterium
ATTGACCGGACTATTAAGTTATATACAGGAACGGAATGCGGGGAAAGCTGTAGAAAAGCTGAAAGCACTCGTGCAGAACAAAGTAATGGTAAGAAGAGAAGGAATAAATAAGGAGATTATTGCTGACGAAGTGGTTCAGGGAGACCTCATACTATTAGATGCCGGCGATATTATTCCGGCAGATGCAGTTATCCTGGAAGCCAATGATCTTCATGTGAATGAAGCTATCCTTACGGGAGAATCCTATCCGGCAAAAAAAATACCGGGAATTTATCCGCCGGAAACCCCGCTTGGCAAGATAAAAAATGTTGTTTTTAAAGGTACCAATGTGGCCAGCGGATCCGCCATAGTAATAGCGGTACAGACCAATCAATATACCAGGTTAGGGGAGATAGCCGCCGCTGTTTCAAGACACTCCCCTGAAACTGCTTTTGAAAAAGGGATTAAAAAATTTGGATTCTTATTAATGCGGGTCGCCATAACCATAGCCTTACTCATCCTGGTAATAAATATTTTATTGAAAAAGCCGGTGATAGACTCTTTGCTTTTCACTCTTGCATTGGCAGTAGGTATGACCCCCGAGCTGCTGCCCGCCATCATTACCATTACCTTATCTATGGGAGCAAAAAGAATGGCACAAAAAAAGGTGATCGTAAAAAAATTAGGGGTGATCCAAAATCTCGGTGAAATGGACATACTATGTTCCGACAAAACGGGTACCTTAACCGAGGGCGAGGTAAAAGTACATTCAGCAGTCGGATATAATGGCATTAAAAGTGACAAAGTGCTACAGTATGCATACCTCAATGCATTTTTTGAATCCGGCTTTTCCAATCCTATTGATGAATCTCTGAGAAACATCCCCGATATGGAGATTCATGATTTCAGTAAAAAAGGAGAGATTCCCTACGATTTTATCAGAAAACGGCTTAGCATAGTCGTAGAAGTCGCGGGCAAGCATATTATGATCACAAAAGGGGCCCTCCAGAACGTTTTGCAATGCTGTACAAATATTGAAACAGAAAATACTGTTGAAGATATAGCCACTTTCAATGAAGCAATCCAAAAGCAGTTTGCAATATTCAGCGGACGTGGGTTGCGAACACTGGCCGTTGCCTATAAAACTATGGATAGTGACGGCGGGTTAACCAAGAAGGATGAAACGGGCATGATATTCCTCGGGTTCCTGACTTTATTTGATCCGCCTAAAAAAGATATTCTCCAAAGCCTGAAAAATTTCCAGAGTTCCGGGATTAAGCTAAAACTGATAAGCGGTGATAACAGGCTGGTCGTAAAATACCTGGCGGAAACAATTGGCCTGGAGGTATCTGAGATGATAGCAGGTACTGATTTGCTAAAGATGTCGGAAGATGCCTTATTATCAAAGGTTAATCAGGCTGACGTATTTGCGGAGATAGAGCCCATGCAAAAAGAAAGGATCATTAAAGCATTACAAAAAACAGGGCATGCAGTAGGTTTTCTGGGGGATGGAATTAATGACGCGGGTGCCATAAAAGCGGCAGACGTCGGTATATCTGTTGACACCGCAGCGGATATCGCAAAAGAAGTAGCCGATATTGTTCTGCTTGATAAAAGTATTGAAGTAATCCGGGACGGAGTGATGGAGGGGCGCAAAACTTTTATGAATACGCTTAAGTATATTTTTGTCAACACCAGTGCCAATTTCGGGAATATGGTAAGCATGGCAGTTGCATCTCTCATATTACCCTTCCTGCCGCTTTTGGCTGCACAAGTGTTATTGAATAACTTCTTGTCTGATATTCCTGCAATGGCAATCGGTACCGATAATGTTGACAAAGAGGCGCTGACAAATCCAAAACACTGGAACATACAATACATACAACGTTTTATGCTCGTTTTCGGATTACAGAGTTCACTGTTTGATTTCATCACTTTCATGCTCCTGTTATATTATTTTCATGCAGACATTCCAACATTCCGTACCGGATGGTTTACAGAAAGCCTGATAACACAAACATTGATCTTACTTATTATTAGGACCAGGCTCCACATCTGGAAAAGCAGGCCGTCTAAATTACTGTTATTTATTGCCATAATCATATTACTCTTAGCCATACTGCTATCTTATTTGCCATTCTCCCCTTATTTTGAACTATATCCTCTCCGGACCAATGTATTATCAGGCATTCTGATTATAGCCGGATTATATCTTGTCACGGCGGAGGTAATAAAAAGATTTGTATTGAAAAGAATATAATAATCAATAATATTTAAAACTAAAAAAACAAGTTTATGAAAACAATGATTGTAGCCACAGATTTTTCAGAGGCCTCCCTCCATGCAGCAAAATACGCCGCGATGCTTACCGGTCAAATGCCTGTAAACAGGTTCGTCTTGTACCATTCGTATTATGACATAATCACGGTGGTGCCGCCGTTCACGGATAGCGAATACTATTCGAGGCTGAATGAAGATTATATTGGCAGGCTGAATGAAATCAGAGACCGGCTTGTGCCTTTGGTAGCAAAAGGAGTAACTATCGAATGCTTCGCCAATATTTCTCCGTTTCAGGAAGCTGTCACCGTTGATTTTTTAAAAGAAAAGCCAGATTTAATAGTCATGGGAATTACGGGAAAAAGCCAGGTGAAAGAAAAGATCATGGGGAGCCAGGCTGTGATAGCGGCAAGACATACAACCATTCCGCTGCTTCTTATTCCTTTTGATGCAACTTTCAAAGGAATTAAGAAAATAGTATTTGGCTGGGATATGAAAAATTCCAGGAAAACTATTTCAAAGAAAATTCTTGAGGACATTCTTCATACATTCAAAGCGGAACTGTTAATTCTGAATATTGATAAAAATAATAAAAGTTTCAGCAATAAAACTATCGGGGAGATGGAGTTTATGCACCATTTGTTTGATCCGGAGAATGCCCAATATTTTTATGGAGATCATCCTGATGCCAGCCGCGGTATTATCGCATTTTCTGAAAATCATCAGGCAGATATGGTTATGATTATCCCTAAGAAGAAATCATTTCCTGATAGCTTATTCAGAAAGAGCACGACGAAGCGACTTGCTTTTCATATCAAAGTTCCGTTGTTCATACTACCTTCCCGCAAATAGGCAAGGATTAATATTGGATCAACCCAATTCTGTGCAAGCTATATACGTGAATAACTATTTATTTCGAAGGATATAAAACAAATAAGGGAAAAGAAACAGGCACAAAAGAAAAACTGACCAAATACGCCCGGCAACCAGGTTATAATCACGAAGAAGATATGCCCATGATTTGTTTGTTAAGCGTCCTAACGAAAATTCAAACGCAACTGTTAATAACACCCAAAGCAGGCCAATAAAAAGGCTTTGTCTGGAATTCCGGATATTTAATAAGGGGAAAATAAACCACACATATATCCCACAAAGAATAATTAATGTGATAGTGGATAATTGGTGTGCCGGCGATTCATTGTAATATTTAATGAAAAATCCCTCTCTCAGTGTTGCATTCGCAAATGCAATCATTATCATTGGAAGCCAAAGGAGCATATATTTAACGTCCATGTTTTTGATATTGCCACGTTAATGAAAGAATCATAATTGCAGCCAAAGCTGTAACCGGCTGCATCCAGGAAACACACCTTGTTTTTTAACATGAAGGGCTTTTCTCTAAGCCAGCACCTTATCAGAAATCCTGTTCCGTCTTGAACAAGCATATTCTCCTAATGGTATAGTTATCTCTACTAATGCAGCATGTCTGGTATAATCCGCTTCCTCATAGAGCATCCGTTCTTCCACCGTTCTTAAGGGATTCTTGAATGCGTCATCCCAATTATCAGATGTTTCCGATGCAATATAGGTGCCTTTGTTGCTGTCTATTTTTAACCATATCTCCTTTTCTGAGCCATGATGTGGGAATTCCTTTGCCCTTAGTTCCAGATATTCTACGGATATTCCGGCATCTTCAAGCTGCTCAATTTTTTTCAGAGATTGCCTTACAAGAGAAAGGGCCTGCTTACCTTCCTTGATCTCCAACTGGAAATACAGGCCGATTGAATTTTTCATGTTCTTTTTATTTTATGAATGAATAATTATTTTTATTTACCATGGAAAAGAAAAACGGGGAACTGATGGTTTGCAATGACAGTTGAAATAAAGCTCTTTTTAAATATACGGGAGAACCCGCTTCGGGAATAGGCTCCGGTGATTATTAGCGGATTAGGGTAAGCTTCTATCCATTCATCCAGGTCTTTAATCTTTCCACCGTCTTCTACTTTGACAGTAAAATCTTTAAAATGGCACTTTATATATTCTTTCGCAGCATCTTCATAAGGCAGTCTTTCTCCGTGAGAGAATGAAAAAAATACCACGGTAAGGGGCAGATCGGTATAGCTTATCATCAGTCTGCTGAATTGTTTTAAGGCAGCCATGCAGGCGCTTTCCCCGTCATAAGCAAATAGAATACTCTCCGGTTCACGGAGCTCATCCGGGATTAAAAAGGCAGGACATTCGGTATCGTGCAGAAGACGAATCATTTCTGCATTCGGCTGGTCGCTGCCCATCGCAGAAAAAAAATGTTCACTCCCGATCAGGATCATATCTGAGAAACGTGTTTCACCAAGCAAACCCTGTAATGATTCAAAGTTGGTATATTTATTTATGTTGTAAGAGATATTATTTTCCTTGCACAGGTCTTCAAATTGCCTGATATTTCTATTCATGGTCTCCTCTTCCCGCTCATAAAAATCCGGCGGTATAAATCCTGTGTAACTATTTGCATAAGTGAAAGAACCCATCCTGGAATAGTCAATGGACGGCAGGAAAGCGCCTTTCAGTAATATCTTTTCCTGCTTATTCATATTCGCTGCGAGTTCTAAAGCGCTATAAGAGAAATTATCTCCGTCACAGGCAAATAATAGCTTTTTCATGGCTTTGTAATTTTTATTACAAAGTAAATTCCATATAGAATAACGAATGATGAGCATCGTTAGCAGGAGATATGATACTCGTCAGGCCGTATAGTAAAATACGGTTACTTCTTTGTTTCATGAAAAACACTATTCTGATGAGAATCAAATCAAGCACTGATGCTAATCATTTATTCTGCGCCATCCCTGTACTTTCTTTGCATAAAAAGTTATTAATTCAATTCTTAAAATCATACACCATGCAATTGTACATTAGGAAAACCGGGCCGTTGAGCGATATTCAGGAAGAATTCAGTCGTTACTTCCCTTATCTGAAGATTGAATTCTACAGGCTGCCTCATACAGAAAAAAAATTGTCGCCCAAAAACGAAAAGCTTGACAGATATACCCCTGTCAGCCGGGTTGTCAAATGGGAGAACGATAAAGTAATTGAATTTAATGAAAAAATGACCGTTAGCCAGTTTGAAGCGATGATGGATTATGAAGCGGGACTGTTTGTTCAGATAGCCAGGCAATCGGGGAGGGTTTGGATTGAAACATCCTATACTGATAACTGGACGTTAGAGGAACAAAACGAACAAGGCAAAATAATGAGCAGTATCCATGAGGCTTCATCTGAAAAACAAGGCGACTGGGAAGATTGGGATAATCAATAGGGGAGATCTCTCAGTTTCTTTTCGTTCAGAATAATTACTTTTCCATTCTGAATATTAATAAGCTTTTCCGATTTAAAATCGCCAAGTGTTCTTATCAGGGATTCTGTGGCTACGCCGGCGATAGATGCCATGTTATCCCTTGAAATATCCATCTCTATGGATCCCTTTCCGTCTGTTTTATATTTATCCATTAATTTCAGTAACCCGAAGCTGACTTTTTTCCTGAGAGAATTATAGGCAAGGTTTAGAAGATTTTCTTCATCAGAAACTGTATTGTGAGATATGATCTTTATAAATTGCTTTGATATCCGGATATCACCGAGTATAAGATCCAGGAAATCTTTTCGTGGGATCAGCATGAGTTCTGCATCTTCCAATACCTGGGCGTTATCTTTATAATTTATTTCTTCCAGAATGGCCAGGTATCCGAAGAAATCGCCGGCGCTATATAGGTGGGTGATAAATTCTTTCCCGTCATCATTGATATGATAGGTCCTTACCTTTCCATTGACCACATAATATACCCATTGGGGTCTGTGGCCTTCTCCATACAGCAAATGTTTTTTAGGATAATGGCAAACTTCCCGCTCATCTGAAGTAAGCGACAGGTTGCCGGAAAGCCGGGCATTATCTATAAAGTTATTCAGAACCTTAGTATCAGCTTCAAAATTCTGACGAAGGTTTTCAATCTTTTTCAATCTTGATTCTACCGCATTCAGCAACTCGATACCTTCAAACGGCTTTGTAATATAATCATCGGCGCCCATCTCCATTCCTTTTCTGAAGTCGTTCCTTTCTGATTTGGCAGTGAGGAAAATAAACGGTGTTCCCGCCGTTTCCACGTTTTTGTTCAATAAATGCAGGACTCCATAACCATCCAGCACCGGCATCATGATGTCGCATATCACCAGGTCCGGCTTTATGGATAATGCTTTTTCAACACCTTCTTTTCCATTTTCCGCAGTAGTCGCTTCATATCCCGAAAGCTGCAGTATCTCTGCAATATTTTCTCTTACTTCTTTGTTGTCTTCAATGACCAGTATCTTTTGCATAAGGAGAAGTTATAATGTTGGTAAGTATATAGTAAAACAAGAGCCTTTACCTAATTCGCTCTGAATTTCCATTCTGCCGTGGATGAGTTCAAGATATTTCCCTATAATATGAAGGCCTAATCCCGTTCCCTGGATGTTGGCAGCATTTCCGGCGCGGAAAAACCTTTCCGTCAAATGCTTCATATCTTCTCGAGAAATGCCGATCCCCTGATCTTTTACAGCAATGGCCAGTTCTCTTTCATCTGCAGAACAAACGATAGTGATGGTACTGTTGTCTCCTGAAAATTTTATGGCATTTGATACCAGGTTTATAATGATATTTTTCAGGATTTCTGTATCCGCTTTTATATTCACAAAAGAATGGCATTCAAAAATAATACGTTGTTCCGCCTTCAGCAGTTGTTCCATGTCTTCTGTTACTCCATTTACCAGCTTTTGTATTTCTGATGAATTTATTTCCTGTTCCGTATTTTTTACCTTGCCTTCTTCCAGTTTTCCAACGGACAGGAAATCATCTAAAATACTTTTGAGCCCCAGCACAGAGTTTCTTATCCGGCGGATATGTTTCATTCTTTGCTCAGGCTCCGCCGTCTGGTCGTTGTATTTTTCCAGTAAAAAGACGGAAGAAAGTATGGTGCTGAGTGGAGTGCGGAATTCATGGGATGCCAGGGTTACGAATTTTGATTTTAATTCATTGATATGCTTTTCGTTTTCCAGGGCTTCACTTAGCTCTTCTTTCGAACGTTCCAACTCCGACAAAGTTTCCCGTAACATACGGGTGCGTGCATCTACTTTTTGTTCTAATTGTGCGTTTAGCTCGGTAATTTCTCTTGTAATCCGCTCCAGCTCTTCTTTTTGTCTTAAAGCAGTGTCCTCGCTCTTTTTACGTATAGTGATATCCACGATAAATGCGATAACAAAAGTTTCTCCTCCAAGGGAATAAGGGCTCAGGCTTATTTCGACAGGAAAGCGAGTGCCGTCCTTTTTTATTGCAAACAAGTCCCTGCCTGATCCCATTTGGCGTGTCGAGGGATGATCATAAAAGCCTGAACGGTCTGCTATGTGAATTAAATGATATTCCTGTGGTATCAGCATTTCTACTTTTTTACCCAGCATTTCTTCTTTGCCGTATCCGAATTGTTTTTCGGCATGTTGATTAAAATTAATGATGGTACCGTGGCTGTCCGTTACAACTATGCCAATAGTAGCATGACTAAACACCAGTCCAAACTGATGCTCAGTCACGATCTCATTTTCGGTATGATTGAACTGTACAGATGTCATCTCAGCCAATTTATGCCTTGAAGGTTCCTCTGCTAATAGAGAGATTCAGGTTAATTTGTCATAAAATTACGATTAATTCTAAAAAACCCGAAAACGATTATATGCTTCCCGTTCCAGCCTTTCCTGATGATCAGGATGGGCTATTTGAATGAGCGCTTTGGCCCTTTGGCGCAAATTTTTTCCATACAAATCTGCTACGCCAAACTCTGTCACAATATAGTGCACATGTGCACGGGTGGTCGTTACACTTGCTCCGGACTTTAAAAAGGGCACTATCTTACTTTCTCCTTTAGAAGTGGTGGACGCCATCGCAATGATGGGTTTGCCGCCTTCCGATAAAGCGGCACCACGCATAAAATCCATCTGGCCGCCTACGCCGGAATACTGGAAAGTCCCGATAGAATCAGCGCAGACCTGACCCGTAATATCCACTTCTATGGCACTATTGATAGCCATCACCTTGGGATTTTTCCTGATGATGCTGGTATCATTTGTAAAAGAAGTTTCCTTCATGGAAATGATTGGGTTATTATCAATAAAATCATACACCTTTTTGGTGCCCATGACAAAACAAGAAACAACTTTATTGGGGATAACTTTTTTATACCTGCCGGTGATAATGCCTCTCTCGACTAAAGGAATAATGCCGTCGGAAAACATTTCAGTATGTATGCCCAGATCTTTATAATAGACCAATTCGTTAAGGACTGAATTGATAACGCCGCCAATACCAAGCTGCAAGGTGGCGCCGTCTTCTACTAAACCGGCTACATGCCTCCCTATCCTTTT
>SCQV01000463.1 GCA_004299085.1 Chitinophagaceae bacterium
CGGAAGAAATCTTTGAAGGGAATAAAGGATTTAAAGAAGCTATTGAGGGCGAGTTTACCATTGACTGGCAAAAGGAAGACCTGGAGAAAGTTAAAAAAACAATCATTAAAAAATATAATGGAGAGATACATTCTCAATCTATCCTGGAAGGTGTTCAAGAGTTAGTTCAATCAAATAGTTTTTCTCCAGATGATATAGAAAAGATTGATCTGAATACATTTAATGTAGCCTATCACATTATTGGCGGTGGAGAAGAAGGCAGCAAGGAAAATATCCACACCAAAGAGGAAGCAGATCATAGCCTGCCCTACATGATAGCAGCCATGATATTGGATGGAAATGTATTACCCGCCCAATATTTACCTGAATGGATTTTAAAAGACGACGTTCAAAAACTATTAAGGAAAGTTTAGGTAAAAGAAAAGAAAGCCTATTCTGACCTCTTCCCAAATGCTATGGCTTGCGATCTGACTATTTACCTTAAAAATGGCCGGCAACTTCATGTTGACAAAAAAGATTACGAAGGGTTTTTTACACGGCCAGCATCACGAGAAACGGTTATCTGTAAATTTAAAACCTTATGTAATCCATTCGTAGATGAAAAAAAATCAGATAAGATCATTGCAACCGTGAAGGATTTGAAAAAGCATAACATCACAGAATTGATGGAAACTTTGAGAACTTTAAAATAACAGGATATTGAATATTTAATTAACATTTAAAAAATTAAAATCATGAAAGACAACCAGGAATTTATTACGAATCCAATGGCCTTTAACTGGCTGTAACGCAACGATTGCCCTGCTAAACTGCGCATGGCAAATATTCCTAAGAAACTTCTGACCATATCAGTTACCTTCAGTTTCTCTTTTTTGCAAAATAACTAATCTGTCTGTTTCCATTTCGTTTAACTAAGAAACATATTTTTTCAATAATTTTCTATAAGGAACCTCTAAAAACTTCATTTTTTAATGTCCTTTTACCACAAAGGATGCACGAAGTACACAAAGCAGAGGTAGTTTTTAGAGGCACTCTATAATTAAAATCACTACTACATCGAATAGGGCAAAATCACGAAGCCATGTCTAACTCAAGAAGAAGCCGATATTCTGTATCTATACTTTAAAAAGCCTCACCATGCCAATCATTCAGAAATGACTGAAGACGAGATTATTGACCGTTATGAGGGCGATGAATTATTGGCTTGCCCATTTTAAATGCCTGCCGGAGGGTTATTGAACGATTAACTTCGTATTTACTCACATGGGAACTTTTCTTTTTCCGTAGGCAGACATCCGAAATAGTTTTTAAATACCTTGGAAAAATAACCTTGATCTTCAAAGCCTGCTTTCCATGCCGCTTCAGCCACGGAATAATTATTGGTTTTTAGCAATTCTAACGACCGTTGCATCTTGATGGAACGGATAAATTTTAGCGGCGGCTGACTGATCAGTGCATGCAACTTCCGGGTTAATTGCGAAGAGCTCATGTTCATGGCTACCGATAATTGATCTACGGAAAATTTCGGATCACCGATATGTGCTTCCACTACATAAGTCAGCTTTTGCATAAATTCCTTATCACGGGGTGTAACCGTGATCTCTGCCGGTTTGACAATTAACTTGTGACTGAACTTAATACGTATTTTATTGCGGATAGCAATTAAATGATGCACGCGGATCAGCAGTTCTTGCGCATTGAATGGTTTTATCAGGTAAGCATCGGCGCCGGTTTCCAGCCCGGCCAGCCTGTCGCTATCTTCTGCTCTGGCAGTCAGCAATATCACGGGTATATGGCTGGTTCGGTCGTCTGTCTTTAATGATTTACACAATTCGATACCATCCATTACAGGCATCATTACATCGCTGACCACGAGATCTGGAATCTCACGAAAGGCTTTATCCAGCCCTTCCGTCCCGTCTCTGGCTTCTATTACTTGATAAGTATCCGTTAACTTTTCACGAATATATTTACGCATGTCCTGCTGATCCTCCACTACCAACACCATAGGAAATCCTTTTTTATCATTCTCTTTTTCATTTTCGTGCAATGCTTCTTCTTCAGGCTCCGACAGAGAGCTTTCCTGCTTTTCCACCGGGAGCATTTTTTTATTTCCGGTAATAGTCTTTTTATTGAAAGGTAGATAGCAGGTAATAACGGTGCCTTTACCCGGGAGGCTTGATGCGATAATTTTGCCTTTATGCAACTCTGTAAGTTCTTTCACTAACGCCAGTCCTATACCGCTGCCTTCGTATGGCCGTATGATGGAATCATCCGCCTGATAAAAACGGTCAAATATAAAAGGCAGATTTTCGGGAGGAATGCCGGTTCCGGTGTCTTCCACCTTCAATTCCAGGAAATCTTTCTCTGTAAGGCTGAGGCTCACAATAATGCTTCCTTCAGGAGGTGTGAATTTGAATGCATTGGAAAGCAAATTTGTCAGAATTTTTTCAACAATATCGCCGTCAAAATAAAAATGAATTTCTTCCTTGCTCAGCTTTTCCCGTAATCGGGGATCTACGGAAGTTTCAATCTCAATATTTTTCCGGTGCGCCAGAGAAGAAAAAGAATGAACGATCTGCTTCACAAACGAAATAATATCTTCCCTGGAAGTATTCACTGAATAATGGCTTGCATCTAACTTAGACAGATCCAGCAATTGATTAATGAGTTGCAGCAACCTTTTGGCATTACGTTGCATTTCGGGCACAAAATGGGTAAGATTCTTTATATTTTGATCCTTGCCAAAATCATTAAGAGGCCCCAACAGCAAGGTGAGCGGAGTCCTGAATTCATGCGATATGTTTGCAAAAAAACGGGATTTCAGACGGTCCACTTCTTTCAGTTTGGATGATTCAAAACTTTCCAGTTGCAACCTGTTTTTCAGATTCAGGCGGTTCAGCTCTCCTCTTCTAATGACCCATATCAATGCCAGTGCTATAATAACATAAACAAGATATGCCCACCATGTTTTCCACCATGGTGGCAAAATGTGAATATCCATAAAAATCCCTTTTTCATTCCATACGCCATCGCTGTTAGATGCTTTTACTTGCAAAATATAATGACCAGGAGCCAGGTTTCCCGTTGTGATCTGCCGCTCTGTTCCTAAATTAATCCAACGGTTGCCGCCTCCCTTTAAACGATAAGCATATTGATTTTTGTAAGGCTCAGAATAATCTAAGGCTGCTACTTTAAAGCTGATCATATTCTCATCATAAGGTAAGGTGATAAGATGAGTTTCTGATAAGGATTGTTTTAAAGGAGAATTTTTGCCGCCTATGGAAACCGGTTGATTGAATAAGCGGAAATCAGTAAAGACTATATTCGGAATATATGAACTGTTTTTTATCCTGTCAGGATAAAAAGATGTGAATCCTTTCGTGTTTCCGAAGAAAAATTTTCCGTCTGAGTTCCTATAATGAGCGCCGGGATTAAACTCATTGGTAGTTAGACCATCATGTATATCATAATTATGGAAAGAATTATTGGCAGGGTTAAATTTGGACAATCCTTTATTGGTGCTTATCCAAAGAAATCCTTTGTCATCAGATAACATGCCGTTGATTGTATTATCCGGCAGACCGTCTTTGGTGGTGAAATGAATGAACTTTTTAGTTTGTAAATCAAATTTATTCAGCCCGCCTCCGGCAGTGCCAATCCATAGATATTTATCTGGCTGCTTTGGATCCCGCACTATACATTCTACCACATTAAAGCTGATACCGGAAGTGTCTTTTGGATTATTGATGTAATTTTGAAATGTATGTTCTTTGGTATTAAAATATAAAAACCCCACTTCGGTTCCCAACCAGAAATTTCCTTTTGGATCTCTGTAAATATCACCATGAAATGGGAAATAGATCGTATTTAAGACCCCTTTCCTATAAAAATAGTTCTCAAATGTTTTCGTGGTCAGGCTAAAATAGCTGAAGCTGTGTGTGGTTAATAGCCATAAACCACCTTCATGATCATTATATATTTTGATAATCCGGTCATCCTTGATGCCTCCTGCAGATATTCCTGGCGAATAATAATCAACCTGTTTTTTGTTGTTGGGATTGTATAATATTAACCCACCCATGCCTGCCATCCAAACTTTACCGGAATCCGCTGCTGCCATATTATCTATTATTTCGGGCAAGTTGACTTTGCTAAGTACACCATTATTTTTATTGATGCTAAAGAGCCCGTAGTAAGATCCAAGCAATAAATAATTTTTTGTATCTAACATGGACAGAACACTAAGGTTATTCGATTGTGTATCTTTCTTTAATGAGTAAAATACAGGCGTGGTAAACAAGGTAGCATGAGGATCGTATTTGCTTACGCCATATCCATTGGTGCAAAGCCATATACAATCCGAGTTATCATTATAAATATGCAAAATGACGCCGGGGAGCATATTCTCTTTATTCCCCGGGCGATTCAGGACAAGCTGAAGCGAGGATTCTTTTGTATTAAATATAAAAAGGCCGTTCCATGCAGATAGCCAGTAGGTATCACTTCCTTTGCTGGTGGAAGGCCCCTGGCGAATAGAATAGATACTCGGATTTTGAAGTCCCGGCAACAGAACGATAGGATATCTAATCAATGTATCACTATGATGCTTTAGTATAAAAAATGCTCCAACACCACCAATCCACAAATTATGATAATTATCTTCATGAAAGCTCACTAACTGGTTATTCCCCGGTTGATTACCTCTGTTCTCAAGCTGGTTCATGTCATAAATGATCCCTGATTTTGTGATAGTCATTTTTGGCTGTAATACAGTGAAGAACGGAGCTGTAAAATGTACAGTGTTTTTATTTAAGTCAACTACCTGTAAAGAGCTATCTCCGGTTGAAACCCAAAGCCTGTCTTCATGATCTATGTAAATATTATTGATTAAATTGTGGTCTAACCCGTCCTTGTCTCCTGCATGATAATTGTAATGAATAATCTTTTCGGGTAGCTGTAGTTTTCTTTTTTTATTTTTTGGAAAGATGAATTCAAATATTCCATCATCGCTGGAACCCAGCCACAAATCCCCTTTTTTATCTTCAGTGATAGTTTTTATGTAGGAGTTAGCTGAGGTACTGGATTTTTTTGTATTTGTCAACAGATGAATAAACCGGTTATGGGTGCGGTCAAAAAGATTCAATCCACCGTTAAGTGTTCCCACCCACATTTTCCCTCTTGAATCGGTAAATAACGCAGTAATGGAATTATCGGATAAGGAGGAAGTATCAAAGGGATTATGATAAAAATCTTTAAATTCATATCCATCGAAACGATCCAGTCCGTCGCTGGTTCCAAACCACATAAATCCTTGGTGGTCTTGTGTAACACAATTCACTAATCCGTCTGAAAGCCCATCATTGATAGTATAATTAGTAAATGTAAGGTGACTGTCTTGAGCAAATGCCTGCATTGTTAATCCTGTGACCAGAAATAAAACAATTCCCCGGCAAAGATGGTAAATACAGCCCCAAAACTGTCGCATAAAATCCTTTTTAAAGGAAGACGGTTTCTATAAATTTTGTTACGGTTCTTAGCAGGATAACGGGTCTGAGAGGAATTCAGCTACAAAGGAAAACGCTGCCAAAAGTAAAGGAAAATATCAAAGAAGAAAGAATAATGTTTTCGCTTTTAAATGGAGCATAACGATGAGAACGCTCTTTTTCCATCAGCGGTTATCAGATGCGATGTAGAATATGTATTTTTGACTTTCAATATCTTGTATCATGCTGAAAACCGTTTCTTTTTTTCTGCCTTTATTATTTTTCGAAATACTCGCTTTTGCCCAACAAAACCCCGAATGGAATGCCGCTAAGATTAAGTTGAGGCTGGAAAAACTGAACACAGTTGGCAGAGTATTATATTTGGCAGCCCATCCTGACGACGAAAACACCGGATTGCTGGCTTATTTGTCCAATGAGAAAAAATACCAAACCGCCTATCTTTCTTTAACACGAGGCGATGGCGGACAAAACCTGGTAGGAGATGAGCAGGGGCAATATCTGGGACTAATGAGAACGGAGGAACAATTAGCTGCCCGGCATATTGACGGTGCTGAGGAATTCTTTAGCCAGGCATTGGATTTTGGATTTTCAAAAACTGCCGTAGAGACTTTCCAATTCTGGGGGCATCAGCGCATCCTCGCCAACGTGGTTTGGATTATCCGCAAGTTCAGGCCGGACGTGATTATTTGCCGCTTTCCCGCAGACCAACGTGCCGGACATGGCAACCACTGGGCATCTGCTATTCTCGCGCATGAAGCATTTAACGAATCCGGAGACCCCACTAAATTTCCGGCACAATTAAAATATGTAAAACCCTGGCAGGCAAAACGTATATTATGGAACACGTATCATTTTGGAAGCATGAACACCACTTCGCCCGATCAGTTCAGAATAAACATAGGCGTTTATTATCCTTTGCTGGGAATTAGTAACGGGGAATTGGCGGCGGAAAGCAGATCTATGAATAAAACACAGGGTTTTGGAGTTTCTCCTGATTATGGCGACCGTTGGGAATATTTTGAAACTATTGCCGGTTCCAAACCTGAACATTCTCTAATGGATGGAGTAAATACTTCATGGTCTGGTGTGGAAGGGGGGGGTAATGTGGAACCTCTTATTCGGGAAGCATTGCAGCAATATAATATGAATCGTCCTGATAAAATAGTCCCGGTTTTATTAAAAATCCGTTCCGCGATAGAGAAAATCCAGGATACTTCATTGCGTAATCATAAGTTACAGGAGACGGATCAGCTTATCCTGGCATGCAGCGGTATATTGCTGAATGCGTATGCTGCCCAGCCTTATGTAGTGGCAGGTCAGGATTTACAGGTGCAGGCAGAAACGATTAATCGCAGTGATATTCCGGTTACTTTGGAATCCGTTAATGTGTTAGGCCAAAAAGAAGAGACAGGTGAACTTTTAACTGGTAACATTTTGGTAAATAAGAGCTATAATGTGACGGTACCTTCCACTGCACCCATTTCACAACCTTATTGGTTGTTGAAAAACCATCCGGCAGGTTATTATGAAATACCAGACCAACTGTTGGTCGGATTACCAGAAAATCCTGCTGCTTTGACCGCTGTCTTTAATCTGAAAATTGATGGACAGCCGGTTTCGTTTACGCGTCAGATATTGTATAAACATACAGACCCTGTTCGCGGCCAGATATTAGATCCTCTGGTGGTTGCGCCATCTGTAACAGCCAATGTACAGAACGATGTGTATCTCTATACATCACAAAAATCGCAGCAAATCGAAATTACTTTAAAGAGCTATAAAGATCAGGTAAAAGGGATTGCACATATACAGGCTCCTTCTCAGTTTTCCGTAGAAAATAATGATCAGCCTTTTGATCTTCCGCAAGCCGGCAATGAAACGGTTATGCATTTTAATGTGGCTCCTTCATCCGCTGTGACTTCATCTGTTAGTGATACACTGTCTGTTCATCTGAAAGTGGATGGGAAGGATTATGATCGCGGCATCAAAATCATTGCACCTGGCTACATTCCCACCATAACGGTTTTCCCGTTTGCCGAGACAAAATTAGTGGCGGTGCCTTTAAAAGTTTCGGGCAAAAATATCGGGTACATCATGGGGGCCGGAGACAAGGTCCCGCAGGCTTTGGAACAAATGGGCTATCAGGTAAAAATGCTGGGCGATAATGATCTTGCTAATGGTAATTTGCAACAGTTTGATGCCATCGTAGTAGGCATCAGGGCATATAATACAAGAAACAGCTTAAAATACGATCAACCCCGATTGTTGGATTACGTAAAAAATGGAGGGACTTTAGTGATTCAATACAATAAGAACTTTGGATTAGTAACTAATGATTTAGGCCCTTATCCTTTTGAAGTTACCTCTCATAGAATAACAGATGAGACATCGCGGGTGAATTTTTTATCGCCTGATGATCCTGTTTTGAATTATCCTAATAAAATCACAGAAGATGATTTTAATGGCTGGATACAGGAGCGGGGAGTATATTTTGTGGAAAATGCTGATTCACATTATCGCAGGCCTTTATCCATGCATGATCCGGATGAAGCCCCTTTAGATGGCGGACTGATTGTTTGTAATTATGGTAAAGGAAAATACGTTTATACCGGTTTGGATTTTTTCCGTGAATTACCTGCCGGAGTTCCTGGCGCTTTTCGTTTATTTGCAAATCTAATTGCGGGAAAAGAATGAAAGAAAATAAATCAACTGGTTCCTCCAGGTTATGGATAAGCGGAGGAGTATGCATTGCAGTAGCATTACTGATCAGCATATTTATGGAAAATGTGGAAATAGGACTTGTAGTTGGATTAATATTGGGGATAGTAGGGGGAAGTTTGTTTGGAAGAGGGGGAAGATGAGCCTTTAAGGTGAAGGGAGAAAGTCATCTTGCACAGGTTGTGGAGAGAGTGCTTTTACGACATCCGCAGTAGAATCAGGAAAGCCCTGTCTGAGAATAGGCATGATGATAAATAAAAAGCCGCTATTTACACAATAACGGCTTTTTATATTATGGTGATGAGAACTTTATTGATGTAACCATACGGTATCTACCGTGGTTACCTGTCCTGTTTGAACATTAATGTTCTTAAGAGAATCATTTTTATACCCTGTAGTAGTATCTGCATCGAATATAAGCTGATAGGCGCCGGTTGGAACACCCCAGAATTTGTAATAACCGGAATTATCAGGAATGGCTCCCATAGTATCTCCGGGAGTAATAGCCAGAACATGAGCCTGGGCAGAATCCGGCAATACAACTCCTTCAATAGCGCCACCGGCGGCTTTGGCAAATGTACGGATAACCGGTTTAAGCAGGTACTTACCGCTATTGCCGGCTTTTACAATGGAACGGGCCGCGTCAAAATCAAGCTCTAATGCATAGGGAATGCCGGCGGTAAGGGTAGTATGGATATTAAGCTTCAACCCTGATTCCTGAGCAGAAGGTGTTTTCAAAGGAATAACGGTTCCATCGTTAAGTACAACTGAATTGGAATCGCCTAGTACCAGTCTGATTTGAGAAATACTACCAGCCGGCAGGTCAACACCCGCTAAAATAGTGTCGGCTCCATTACGGAAGTTCAAAAGATTATATACTCCCGGACGTAGCATCGTTACTTCCTTCCATCCGCTCGAATTATCGGATGTGTCACTCGAAACGTTTACCATAACTTTCTGGATATCAATGTTTACAGCCTGATAGTCGCCAGGCGAATCGGTCAGGTAAACTTGAAAATGAGATGGTCCCGAGGAACCGTTTATGCCATTCGTCTGGCATGAAGTGAAATAAAGCAGCATGCCTGCAGCTATTGCCAATGATGTCACAGGCAACTTTCGGTTTTTTAAAAAGGACATGGTTTAAAAGTTTTTACAGTTTCAAAATATAGGATATGTTCTACCGGTTTGGTAATTTACAAGTATTATGCCATAAAGATTTTATACCTCTAAAATAACGTGAGTTCGGAGGCTTATTAAATGCTCCTCCACTAATTACCGGAGATGCATGCTTTATCATGGAGCACTCTTCCATCCAATCAAAGCGCAGGACAAAAGGAGGATACTCCCTGTCTTCTCCCTACCTTCGCCCTATTAAAAGCGCACTTAAGGGATAAACGAGCCGGCAATATGACCTTGATTGTCGAGGTGAAATGGGGATCGAACTCCCGTTAACATAAAAATTACCTAAGGTCTGGCAATGCTATTTATTTAGAAATGTGTTGAAAATCTTTGAAGCTCCCTAGGAAAGCCTGTTTACGGTTAAACCTTTATTCCTGGGAAATATTTCGAGCAAAATTCCTGGCTGTTAAGTATTTCTATTTCTGAAAAATAAAAATCATCCTTGTTTTCAGTGATGATGCAACGACATTGATTTTCTTTAGC
>SCQV01000464.1 GCA_004299085.1 Chitinophagaceae bacterium
CCCCAGTATTGCGGATGATAACGCAAAGGCAGCTTGCGTGCAATGTGTCGCCATATTCCAAGCACGATAATCAGGGGAATCCACCAGGTGCTCATGGCCCAGAAAAACAGTGTAAAGCCTTTCAGAAATGGAGCCAGCATGGCCAGGAAATCCCATTTGCCGGTATTCATGATCAGCAGTGAACCGGCAAGTGTAGTAATAGCGACCGCACCCATATTAATCCAAAAGGCGGGAGCAAACGATTCTGCTTCCATTTCAAAAAAAGACATGCGATAGATGATCAGCGTAATCAGGATGATATAAAACATACATCCGCAGAAAAACATAAACAGGGAGAAAAAGAGCGTTTTATGAATGCCGAACGGCAATGCGTCACACAACTGCACTGCCAACACAGACAACGCCTGCGTGGAAACTATCGTCAACAACCATAAGCCACTGATAGATTTATCTATTTTGGGTTTGTTATGCTTAATAGTTACCAGCGTGAAAAATGCATAGATAAGAAACAGCCAGGCCGCCAGGCTTATAAAAAAGAGAAATACGCTAAAGGTCGTTGTCCCTGTTTGCATGATAAATTGTGTTCCCATAATACAGGTGCCGGCTACAAAAGTCAGATAAGCCGGGTTTTTACTATGGTCTGTAAAATCCGCTAAAAAACGTTGATGAAATCTAAAAAAGCGAATGCAATACAACACGCATAAAATGACGTATGCTATCATATTGATGTAAAAAAGTAATTTCGCAAACCAGTGAAAAGAGAACAGATCCGCTGCAATAGATACAATCCCTGTTGCCATTATCATGGCAAAATAAGCCGGAGAAAGGGAAGCAATACTTTCTGAAAATCTTGCCTTTTCTCTATTTACAGGAAGTGGAGGAGCTTTGTGTTCCATAAGCTGCTTCAGGACGTTTCATTAAATATTGCGTATAAAGAATATGTCAGAAATTATAA
The DNA here is from genome assembly GCA_004299085.1 of Chitinophagaceae bacterium. Lineage (GTDB taxonomy): Bacteria > Bacteroidota > Bacteroidia > Chitinophagales > Chitinophagaceae > FW021-bin31. The sequence goes on from SCQV01000464.1 coordinate 956, forward strand.
GTAATAAAAATATAAATTTTGAAAAACCAAATTCCTTTTTAATCTTATACTCCACAAAATGGAATCGCGTATCATCCACTTAAACCAACCTTCCTCAAACAAATTATCAGAAAAATTAAGTGGATAATATCTGTTTCATTTAATCAGATATTGGGGGAAATCTTCCACTTTTTCACAACAAATTTGTTCCATTACCTGCTGTAATTGTCTTTTTAAAATAGAAATGGTATGTTCTCCGCCATCATTTCCCAATGCCCCCACCCCATACATAAAGGACCTTCCTAAGAAAGCAAACTGGGCACCTGCGGCTAATGTTCTGGCAATATCCGGACCGGTACGGATTCCGCTGTCCATCATCACCTTTATTTTATCACCATATTTCGTTGCAATATTTTTTAAAGCATAGATGGAAGAAGGCCCCGCATCTAATTGTCTGCCACCATGATTGGAAACAATCACCCCATCCAATCCAAGTTTGATCGCTTTCTCCACATCTATTTCATTGGACATACCTTTCATCACTAACTTTCCTTTCCACTTATCACGGATAGCCGCTACTTTGTCTTCATCCAATCTGCCATTGAAAGTTTTATTCATAAATAACCCCAGATGATGCATATTCATCCCTTTGGGCATATAAGGCTTTAATACTTTGAAAGATGGAGATCCATGAACTAAAGTATTAATTGCCCAGTTCGGGTGTCCGATAATTTGCAATATGTTTGTAAAAGTCATCCGCGGCGGCATCGCGAGACCGTTTTTGATTTCTTTAGAACGGTAACCGAAAGTAGGTACATCCGAAAGCATGACCAATACCTGGCAATTAGCGGCCGCGCGCTCTAATATTTTATCACGCAAATCGTTATCTGCAGGATGATATAATTGAAACCAGGCATGTCCTTCCGTAAGTTCCGCAATGCGTTCGATGTTGC
>SCQV01000465.1 GCA_004299085.1 Chitinophagaceae bacterium
GCCATTCACTTTTAATTCATAATAATACATGGAAAAGCAAAATAATACTATCGGTCGCCGTAAAGAAGCTGTGGCGCGTGTATTTATCAGTAAAGGTTCCGGTAAGATCACCATCAACGGAAAAGATCATAAAGTTTATTTTCAGTTACAATATTTGCAAAACCAGGTGGAGCTTCCGTTAAAGACTATTGAAGCTACCGAGAATTTTGATATTGTAATTACTGTAAAAGGCGGCGGTATCAAAGGCCAGGCAGAAGCTTCGAGGCTGGGTATTGCTCGCGGATTATGCGATATTAATGCTGAATGGCGTCCCGCTTTAAAACATGCCGGATTGCTGATGCGTGACTCCCGAGTAGTGGAACGTAAAAAACCCGGACAGAAAAAGGCTCGTAAAAATTTTCAATTCTCCAAACGTTAATTATATATGGAAGATACAAAAACTTCTTTGCAACAGCAGCTTTTGGAAGCAGGTGTGCATTTTGGCCACTTGAAGAAGAAATGGAATCCCAAAATGTTGCCTTATATTTTTGCCGAAAAAAAAGGCATTCATATTATTGACCTCAATAAAACTGCAGAATCATTGGACGAAGCAGCATCGGCGCTGAAATCTATTGCACGCAGCGGTAAAAAGATCATGTTCGTAGCCACCAAAAAGCAGGCTAAGGAAATTGTAATGGAAGCGGCGCAGAAGGTAAATATGCCTTATGTAACTGAACGCTGGCTGGGTGGCATGCTCACCAACTTTTCCACCATCCGCAAGAGTGTAAAGAAAATGCAAAGCATCGAAAAAATGCTGGGGGATGGCACTTTGGAAAATGTGACTAAGAAAGAACGATTGTCTTTGAGTCGAGACAAGGACAAAATGGAGAAGGTGTTAGGAGGTATATCACAGTTGGCTCGTATTCCGGCAGCTTTGTTCATTGTGGATATTACGAATGAACATATCGCGTTGGCAGAAGCGCGCAAGTTGAACGTCACTACTTTCGGCATGGTGGATACTAATTCAGATCCTACCCGTGTTGATTTTCCTATTCCTGCCAATGATGATGCTACCAAGTCCATTGCTATCATTATTAATTATATAGCAGCGGCTATTGCAGAAGGATTACAGGAACGGGCGCTGGATAAGGAACAGGAAGACGCAGATGAGGATGAAGAAAAAGAAAAGAAAATCAGGAGATTGGAAGCTGAAGCAGACGAAGACGGGCGCCGGGGTAACCGCCGCAGAACTAAAGAGGGCGGACATAACGGATTGCCAAAACGCCGTTCAGCCGCACCGGGACATGGCGGAAGAAGGCCTTCGCAAGGCCCTCCGCGCAGGCAATCTTAATTTTGTTTAAATCTTTTATCTTAATTAAATAATGGCAACAGTAACAGCAGCAGAAGTAAATGAATTACGCACACGTACCGGCGCGGGAATGATGGATTGCCGTAAAGCGCTGATTGAAAGTGATGGCGATTTTGAAAAAGCAATAGATTATCTTAGGAAAAAAGGCCAGAAAGTGGCCGCTAAACGTTCCGACAGAGAAACTAAAGAAGGCGTGGTGATTACCCTGGTTTCTGATGATAAGAAAAAAGGCGTGATAATTTGTTTGAGTTGCGAAACAGACTTTGTGGCGAGGAATGATGAATTTACCGGTTTTGCAAAATCCGTGGCTCAGGCAGCATTGGATCATTCCATTGCCTCCATTGAAGCGTTGAATAATGAAAAAGTAAACGGTGAAATTGTTTCGAATAAAATAAATGACCTGATAGGGAAAATTGGTGAAAAGATTACTATCAGCCGATATGAGAAAATAGATGCCGGATATACCGTTTCTTATACTCACGGCGATTATCGTATAGGTGTATTGGTCGGCTTTTCGAAGCCTTTAGATGAAGCCGCCGCTAAAGATGTGGCTATGCAAATTGCCGCCATGAATCCTATTGCGGTGGATGAAAGTAGTGTTCCTGCTGATATGATTGCAAGAGAAAAAGAAATCGCGGTTGAACAAGTGAAGGGTGAAGGCAAGCCTGCAGAGATGGCTGAAAAAATTGCCATAGGCAAAGTCAATAAGTTTTTTAAGGAACAGACCTTATTAGCACAGCCTTTTGTAAAAGATAACAAGCTTTCCGTAGCAGCTTATCTGAAGTCTGTAGATCCGGATGTAAAAGTTACCGGATTCAAACGGGTAGCTTTAGTATAGAATTTAAAAAAGGAGCGCACGAACGCTCTTTTTTTTTGAGATTATATTATTGGAAATATGCGATTAACTTTTATTCTGTTATGAAAGAGTCTGCAAATAATATGAATGCTCAATCGCCGGTTTCATTGAGAGATCCTATCATTAAGGCTCCTTCGAAGCCTTCAGGAGTGAAGCGGTTGTTTCGGAGTGTACTTCGATTTTTATTCAGGATTGTCTTTTATCCGTTATGCGGCATAAAATCATCGGATAATCAAAAGATTGTTTAATTTCACCCCTATATGTTACCAAAATACAAACGCATTTTACTGAAGCTCAGCGGAGAATCTCTTATGGGAGAGAAAAACTTCGGTATTGATCCTGCTATGATAGCTCAATATGCCAAAGACATTAAAGAAATTACAGATCTGGGCGTTCAGATTGCGATTGTCATAGGAGGTGGTAACATATACCGTGGTATGGATGAAAAAGAAACGGGTATTGAACGGGCTACCGGCGATTATATGGGTATGCTGGCTACCGTCATCAATGGTATGGCTTTGCAAAGCGGATTGGAAAAAGCCGGATTATTTACGCGTTTACAATCTGCCATCAAGATGGAACAAATAGCGGAACCATACATCCGTCGCCGTGCCATTCGTCATTTGGAAAAAGGAAGGATAGTCATTTTTGGGGCAGGTACCGGTAATCCTTATTTTACTACTGACACAGCCGCTTCGCTGCGCGCTATAGAAATTGACGCGGATGTTATTTTGAAAGGTACCCGTGTGGATGG
>SCQV01000466.1 GCA_004299085.1 Chitinophagaceae bacterium
ATTAATTTTTTACATTATGACTGGAAAAAACAAAGCTGGAATCTGTTTTTTGTCGGTGGTATCCTGATTGGAGGCATCATAGCCGGAAACATATTCGGCAATCCCCTGCCCGTCAATATTTCTTCCGGTACCGTTCATGTTTTACATCAAATGGGTGTACAGACGGATAGCGGCTTATTACCTGCCAATTTATTCAGTTGGCACGCCCTGCTGAGTTTGAAGGGCATTATATTAATGGTGATAGGCGGTTTCCTGGTGGGATTTGGAACGCGATATGCCGGCGGCTGCACATCAGGACATGGTATCATGGGATTGTCTAACTTACAATGGCCATCGCTTATCGCCACCGCTTCTTTTTTTGCCGGCGGCATCATCTGTTCTTTTTTTATTCTTCCTTATGTTTTAAAACTTTAGTGTAATAATGAAAAACGTTAAATATTTGGTCTTAGGTATTCTGTTCGGTATTATTCTTACCAAGAGTGAAGCTATTTCCTGGTTTCGCATGCAGGAAATGTTCCGCTTCCAGGGATTTCAGATGTACGGTATTTTTATGACGGCTATTCCTGTCGGTATTATTTCTATTTTGCTAATCAGGAAGTTCCGGGTACATACCATTCACGGTGAAGCCATTTATATTCCTGACAAAAAATTTAATAAAGGATATATCATTGGCGGTTTTATTTTCGGATTAGGCTGGGCTTTGACTGGAGCTTGTCCGGGCCCATTGTTTGCACAAATAGGCTCAGGGTTCAGTGTCATCATTGTTACTTTACTCAGTGCGCTGGCAGGAACATGGGTTTATTCTGCTTTGAGGGATAAGTTGCCGCATTAGAATTTCTACCTTTGTTTAAAATTATCAAACTATGTCAACCGCTCTGATTACCGGTGCCTCCAACGGGATAGGTTTGGAACTGGCAAAAATTCACGCATCCAAAGGAGATAATTTAGTCCTGGTTGCCAGAAACGCTGCTAAACTTAATGAACTTAAAAGCCAGTTAGAGCATCTTTATAAAGTACAAACTCACATAATTGTAAAAGACCTGTCTGTACCGGATGCCGCACAGGAAGTACATGATGAAACCACCGCTCAAGGAATTGCCATCAATTATTTAATCAATAATGCCGGCTTTGGAGATTACGGATTATTTTATACTGTAGATTGGGGTAAAACTCAGCAGATGCTCAATTTGAATATCCTGTCGCTCACACAATTTACATATTTGTACCTGAAAGATATGGTGAACCAAGGAAGTGGCAGAATTATGAACGTAGCCTCTACTGCTGCTTTTCAACCTGTGCCTACTATGTCTGTTTATAGCGTTACTAAAGCCTTTGTTCTTAGCTTTTCTGAAGCCGTGAATAATGAAGTCAAAGATAAAGGTGTAACTGTTACTGCGCTTTGTCCCGGTCCTACTTCCACCGGTTTCCGGTCAGCGGCGGCGATGGAAAAGAGCGGATTATTTAAAGATAGCAAATCAACCGGCCCTAAAGAAGTAGCAGATTATGGCTACAAAGCCATGATGAGTGGAAAGTCCGTCGCGATACATGGAACAAAAAACCTCTTAATGGCCCGCGCTGTAAGTTTTTTACCCCGGAAAATAGTGATAAATACTACCCGCAAAATGATGGAAGAAAGAGCAACCTGATTCTTAACTTGTTCAAAATCCCATCTCGTCCGCACTCGGTCCATAAGTTTGCGGAACCGGAACATCCAGCAACCTCAGATATACACCTAATTGTGCACGATGATGGGCAATATGATTAAAGCACATGCGGCGTAATATTTCTCCCTTAGTCGCTTTTACCAGAATGGTAGCTCCGTTACGGATAATCCAGCTTTTAGAAAGCTCTTCATCCTTTGCTTTCTCAAGAACGGCTTTTGAATCCTTTAATGTTTTCTCAAAAAACTCCAGCAGGTCTTTCTTATTGGTAAACTGATGCCCCAGGAAAGTAACCGGTTTGGCAAAATCCAACTCATCATGCCGGAGTACGAAAGGAATCCATCCGGGCAATTCCGCGATATGTCCTGATAAAGAGCTAATGTTCCTGCTTTTTTCATGTGGTTTCCAATCGAATTTGTCATCGGGAATATGCGATAGTGCTTTACGTGTCTTACCTGCCTCCCACTCCAATTCTTTGACAAGAACATCCATATAATCTGTCATGTTTTACTTATAGATTTAATAAAAAGTAAAAAGATAACAGGCAACATCCTGATAATGTTGCCTGCCTGAAAATTATTTTTTGCAAAACCAGTCGCTGCTTAAAACCCCGTCTCATCCGCGCTCGGTCCATAACTCCCGGGTATAGGCACATCCAGCAATCGAAGGAAAACTCCCAATTGTGCCCGGTGATGTACAATCTGGCAATAAGCCATACGAATAGTTTCACCGACTGTATTTACTGCGAGTATTTTATCACCGTTACGCATGGTCCATTTCTCATCAAGCTGATCATCGGTAGCTTTTTTCAATGCAGCTTTGCCTTCTTCCAGCTTTTTCTCAAAATAAGGTATTAGTTCTTTTTGGCTATGCGCTTCAAAACGGTTATAAGAGGCGGGATTTGCAAAATCCAGCTCATTCGTGGTAAGCGCCATATCCACCCAGCCGGGTATCTCTGCTATATGGGCTGACAAACGACTGATGGGCATGCTCTTTGGATGCGGCTTATAATCGAATTTGTCATCCGGAATACGGGACAGCATTTTACGCGTGGTGTTGGCTTCGTGCTCCATTTCTTTCAGGAACGCATCAATTTGTTTGGACATAGTATTATTGATTATTAGTGAACGATAGGACAAAGATACCCAACCCCACTGACAACCTTATGGCAGCGTAAAATGAGTAATGAAAAAAATAAAAAAGAGATACATAGATATTTTTTTCTTAATGAAGAAGATTCAAAGTAGCGTCAGGTTTTTTTAGGCTAAAAAACACGAATGCACGAATGATATAGCAAATTGATATTGAAGGCATCTCAATTTATTCGTGCCTACGTGCAGACCGTAGAGGAAAATATTGGAAACTTCTGACATGAATGCACGAATAGTTATAATAATTCCTCAAAATGACACTTTTAATGAATAATGCCTTTCGTGGTTAAATGACCTACAGCGCGGTAACAATATGCGGCCTAATATAACTTCTAATAATCCACCGGCAGGCTTTTCATATAATCATTCAAGAGAATATGATCTGCTTTCTTAAAGGATTCACCGGTATCTTTCAATTCCAATATCCTGGATACTTTAAAATCGCGGTAATCATTCCTCAAATGACACCATGCTATTACATGCCAGTTAAATGCATAAAAAATGAGGCCGATAGGCTCTGTCATTCGTGGCGTTGTTTCTTCTTTCAGATTTTTGTAAGTCAAATAAAGGATATGTTTTTCTGCAATAGCATTTTGTAAAACAGACAAATATTCAAAATCATTTCTGATAAAAGGCGGTAATTGTAATTTGATTCTGTCCTGCAGATTTTCTATATGCTCTTTCTGAAAGGTACGTAAAACTGATTTCACTTTGGTAAGGGCATTCGAATAATGCACTTGAATGGATTTATCCGATAGCCCATACACAAGTCCTTCTATCAGCAGCAAAGCATTCGCTTCTTCGGTAGTAAAAGAAACGGGCGGCAAAAAATATCCCTGAACAATAAAATATCCTTTATGCTGTTCAAAGCTAACCGGAATGCCCTGTTCACATAATGCTTTTATATCACGATAAACAGTGCGGACGCTGATGTGAAATTTCTCAGCAATTCTTTCACCTGTTACGTATTTTTTTGACTGTAGCAGCGTAAGTATTCCGAAGAGGCGGTCAATACGGTTCATCAAGCAAAAGTGGGGTGTTTTTGTCAAAATTATTGTGAACGTCTTAAAAATAATGCTTGCACAAGAAAATAACTCTTATTATTTTAGTCCTCTTATTCACTTAAAAACTGATTCTCTATGAAATATTTATTCGCTTTGTTTACACTCATTCTGATATCCGGCTGTTTCACTTCCAGGTTAAATAAATTCGTCGCAAGGCAATATGGGAATGAGGTTCCACCACTTCTAAAAGGCAGGAAAGATGAAATTACTGTAACCTCTGCTGATTCTTTTACTTCAAATCAGATTTCAACCACTACCACAAAGACGACCAATGTGCTTCCACTGCTATTTTATTGGCAATTGGATCATCAGATAATTTGTACTTTAAATCCAGGCATTTTGGTCAATAAATTTACTAACACCCTTCATATTGATGCCAGGAGAGAATTAACGAAAGAACTGAATGGAAGAAAGCTGGATCTGACCATTGAAAAGTTGCCTCATGTTTTTACCTTTAATGATAAAGAACACATGATTTGGGTGATCTTATATGCTTTTGATTGGCAAAAAGTTGCCATTTTGCCTTCAAATAATGATCTGGTAGTGTCTTACAAGCTATTGAATAATGACCACGTTGTTAAATCCGGAGAAATCACGGTACCCGATAATGAAAATAAAATAGGATTAAGGATGTTTGAATCATGGAAAAGAGCCACTTCTGAATATCTTGCCCAATATAATTACAACATTGCCAGCATGTCCCATGTATTTATAAATGAGCTGGCAAAGGAATTGCAAGGAATTTAGTAAGATCAAACGTCATTCATTTTATAAATGTATTATAACGAACAGGGATGATACAGAAATAAAGACCCACAAAGCAATTCCCAATGCTAACGGCTTCCATCCGACTGCTTTTATTTTCTCCACAGATAAACCTGCACCTATCAGAAAGAGGGTGACTACCAATACAGATTCTGATGCTTTCCTTATGCTATGTGTTACAATAACCGGAAAGGGTAAAAAGGTATTTAATAACATCGCCAGAATAAACAAGCCGATGAACCAGGGAATATTGACTTTCTTATTTTTACTTTTAAATACAACGATGGAAATTAAAGCCACGGGTATAATCCATAAGGCTCTTGCCAGTTTCACGGTTGTGGCAATACCGAGCGCTTCCTTGCCATAAGCGGAAGCAGCGCCCACTACTGAACTGGTATCCTGAATAGCAATGGCGCTCCATAATCCAAATTGATATTGCGACAAGCTTAAAGCATGCCCGATAACCGGAAATAAAATGAGCGCAATGGAATTGAGCGCAAAGACCGTTCCCAGCGCTACAGACATATCTTTTTCACTTGCTTCCACTACAGGCGCAATAGCAGCAATGGCGCTTCCTCCGCATATAGCAGTCCCGGATGAAACTAAATGAGTGGTTTTAGGATTTATCTTTAAAACCTTGCCTAATATAATTCCTAATATAATGATGGCACAAATCGAGAAAAAGGTGAGTTTTAAACCTTTTTCACCCACCTGTATAGCACTATAAAAATTCATACCAAATCCGAGCCCTACAACTGCAATTTTAAGAAGCCAGTTGGTAGCTTTATGATTCAGATGTGCATAAGGATGTCCAATAAAGCAGGAGAATAAAAAACCCAGTACTAAAGCTATCGGCGCATTGATAAAAGGAGTAGCACATAATAAAAGAACCAGGATAAAAGCAATTCTTTTTAAGGTTTCTTTGTGAGTCCGTTGTTGCATAACATATTTTTGATGCTGCAAAGTTGCAGCACACTTTCATGTTACACTCATCACAATTCGTAATGGATTATTACTTTAAGTTATAATGTAAAAGGCAGAAGCTTTTGAAGCGGTCGAGTATGGCAGTGTGCTGGCCATGCAAACTGACAAACTGAAACTGACGTGTAATATCCAAATCCTTTATCTCTATCATCTTTAGCTTGTTTTGGCCTATTTCTTCTGTTATGGCGTGGACAGACAAGAAAGAATAAGCATTCGAATGTAAAAGATAACTTTTCAAGCTTTCTGAGCTGCCCAATGCCAATTCAATATGCAAGTCGTTACTGTGAATATCCTTTTTGGCCAGTGCTTTTTCTATCACCTCCAGCGTTCCGGATCCCTGTTCACGAACAACTAATGGTATAGTCTTTAGCTTTTCAGCTTTTATTTCAATGCCTTTTAATGTATTATTGCCAGCACGGGTAGTCAAAACAATCTCATCTTCAAAAAACAAGTTATAATGCAGCAAAGGATTCAGCGCAGAGCCTTCGATGATGCCTATATCAATTTTTTTATCCGAAACCAGTTCCTCAATTTGCTGCGTATTATTATTAACCAGGCTTATTTTAATCTGAGGATAAGCCACTTTAAATTTAGCAAGAATTTTAGGCAGAATATATTGTGCAATCGTAGTGCTGGCGCCAATACGGATTTCCCCCGAAACGATTTCCTGCAACTTGTTTAATTCTTCATCAAGATTTTGATAAAGGCCAAGGATATTATTGGCATACTTTAATAATAATTCACCTTCTTTAGTCAGGCTGATATTATTTCCATGCCTGTTGAATAAGGGTTTGCCGGTATTTTTTTCTAATTCATTGATATGCTTGGTCACGGCAGGCTGAGAGATAAACAACTCATGGGCAGCCCGTGTAAAGCTCAATCGTTGTGCTACGGTTTGAAATACCTTTAACCGGAAATCAATGATCATGATGTTGCATACGCTTCTGCCGATGAAGAAAAGGAAATGAGCAAAAGCAGCGTTAGCTTGCTTATTAATTTCATTTATTTCTTTTTAGTTTTATTGGATTCTGCCTTGTATCGAAAACATCAGCAATTTCTATTCTATTTTCAGGTTCGTTTATCCAATAAATGATTTTGTAGTTTTTGTAAACCATGAATCTGAATTTCTCCTTTCTTTTATGCAAAAACTCTTCTACTGCCCCAATTTCAGGATTGGCTCAGATTAATAGTTTTCTGAATAATTCCCGTAATTAGTTTATCAGCGACTTTTAAACTTGCTTCTTCCTTATAGTAGTCGAAGATTTCCTCAAGTTGTCTTTTGGCAAATGCTGTCCAGTAAATATTCAACCCCATTTTTTAACTTCTGATAACAACTTATGGGCTTCAATCAATTTTCCATTTTTTGAATCATCAAGAGAGTGGTCTATTCTTTTATTTAACTCATCAGCAGTCATAGGTTCAAAAGCCCGTACTTTCTTTGAATTTTGCCCTTTTCGTAATATTTTTTCAAGCTGCGAAATGACATCCTCCTGCTGGAGCTTTAAGAACTCCTGAACAAAATTTATCTTTCGTGTTTGAATATCCATCTTAATAACTTTTAAGACAAATTTACAAAATTTATCATTTCACCTCCTGGTTTCGCAAAGGGCATTGCTTTAATCTTTATCCTTTTATCTTTTATCTTTCTTCCACATACGCTTCTACCGGTTCACACGTACAAATCAAATGGCGGTCGCCCAGTGTGTTATTCACACGGGCAACAGCCGGCCAGAATTTATGATGAACTAAATAAGGCAAGGGAAATGCAGCTTGTTGCCGGCTATAAACGTGTTTCCAATCATCGGCAGTAATTTCTGCCTGCGTATGCGGCGCATTTTTCAACACACTATCTGTTGCATCTGCCTCACCATTTTC
>SCQV01000467.1 GCA_004299085.1 Chitinophagaceae bacterium
TTAATCAGAAGCAATTGGATGAATGCGTTGAAATGATAAAAGACAGTCTGACTATTCTGGAAGCATAATGCAGGCCGATAAATATAATCGTCAATATATTCAAAGTTCAGGACCGGCCAATGATTTTTTAATCAGTATGGCTGACGGGATGATATTGCCTTTTGCGCTGGCAACGGTGATGAGCTTTATAGCTCCCACATCTGAAATAGTTTTATGGGTGTGTCTGATTGAAAGTCTTGTATTGGCTGTATTGTTTGGTATTGCTTCCTATTTGACGGTTGTTAATCAGGTGGAAGAATATCCTGATGAAAGTGGTGTAACTAAGCGGGGTAATTTTGTACCGCATCTCCAGTTACAACAAATTATTGCCAATCTTAATCTGGGACCGGATATCATAAGGCAGGCTGCAGAGGAAGGAGAGACATATAAAGTCAGATGGAGTGAATTGCTGGCTTCTCATGATTTGGGAGAAGTACACCCTGATTTCGGGAAGGCGAAAAGGAGCGGATTTTATACCGCTATTGCTTTTCTACTGGGGGCACTATTGCCGGTAGCGCCTTATGTTTTTACTTCCTCTTCGTTCACCGCATTTAAATTTTCGGCAATAGTTACCAGTGTAGGATTGATCCTGTTCGGTTATTTTAAAGCAGCCTATACCGGGCAAACTGCCTGGAAAGTAATAGTAAGATTAATAATTACCGGCGCTATCGTTGCTTCCGCTGCCTTGCTGCTGGCATCTTTTTTTCGGCTATAGCATATCTATTCTTTTTTATCGCGTAAAATTTTATTCCCTACCGAACAGTTTAAACAACGCTTTTCCATACAATAATTCTTAGTTAAATGAAGCAATGCCTGGCTGTCCCATGCAGAGGTATTGGGTATATTGATTTCTTCCCATTCGCGGGTATAACGGTTATTTTCTGCAGGAAGAGTCCGCATCCATTGAAAAGCACGGTCGAGATAATTTCCATGCAATTGAAAACGATCATACATCGCCAGCATAGGACATATCGTATTGATCAAAATATTTTCAATCATATTTTTCCCTAAATTTTTTCCCTTCCCAGGCGTTGTCTTATCATCTTTCGAAATTTCATTACGTTTTATAAAACGGTAATGATGATCCCAGGAAGGTGATGCGCTCACATCAAACATCTGGTAAATGGATTTTACTTCTGCCGTCCCCAGTATTTTGGAAAATAAATGTAAGGATTGATGGATTAATGCCGCGAACTGTGCAATCCTGATAGTAGGAAATGCCGAAGGACGCATCCGCATCCATTTCCAAAGATGGGGCTTAACAGGAGTTAGTTGATATTTCTTTTGTAAAAATTGATATTCCTGTTGCAGCTTTTGAGGATATTTATCCCCAAATCTTTCGTTGAGCATCCCCGCCTGTCCGAAAAGCAAAGCTTCTGTTTGCAATAAGTTGTGCTTATGAAGCATGACGACCTTCAGTGGAAGAGAGGCTGCTAAAGCTTCAAATGCATCTCCATTGACAGGCACCCCGAAATTTCTGGCCAGGGCCTTGTAAAAGGTTTCATCCCAGTTGTTTTGATTTCCGTCCATCCACTGGGCAAACAAGGCAGTCTTTTGTTGCCAGCGTTCCACCAGCAAACGGTCTTTCCAGCTTAGCCAGGTCAGGTCATCCACCGGATTTAGCTGTCCTGCACAAAGTATATTGCCGTCATGCTGCATCAGATTGGCATATCGTTCCAGCAACAGCCGGGGTATTCTTCCCTGAAGCTCTACGGCAGGTACATAAGGAGGCAACAAATCATCTTCACCCAGATCAGATTCGTGGACAACGTGGAGAATAAGATTCTTATAGTGCATGTTAGTATCATGCCTGTGTTTTATCCAGTCAGATGCTTTTAAATGAAGTTCCACATTGCCAGCCAGCAAAGTATTCCCTACCTGGATGCGGGCATCTAAAAAATCAGGTCCGGCATTATTGTTCCACGTTCCGGGAGAAAGGATACGAAGGGGTTCTCCTTTAGTAGTCTGGAGATCGTGCGTGTTGAAAACGCGGTGCAGCCACACATATTGCAGCAACTTTTCAGAGAGAAGCATAAACAAAGGTTTTAGAGAATAAAGATACGAGATAATAGGAGAAAGACAAAAAGCAAATGGGGAAACGGCAGACTTGAGAAAGTATATCAAGGTAATGGGATACACTAATATGATAACAATTTAATTCAGCAGGATAAATGATGAAAATCCAAAATTCGATTTCCAAATTTCAGATTAAAGTTGACATGGCACACTATATGCCAAACCTGACATTAAATATTTGCAGGTGAGCCACGATTTATAAACTCCTTAGTGCTTCCAAAATCTTAGTTTCTGTTTCTTTTTCAGAGATATCCTGTTTCGCAAACTTTTTCCCGGTAATGTGTTCGTACAGTTCTATATAACGGTCACTGATCTTTTTTACAAAGGCCTCATCCATTGGCGGAACTTTTTGACCGGCTTTTCCCTGGAATCCATGCTCCATCAGCCATTCCCGCACGAATTCTTTGCTCAACTGACGTTGCGGCTTTCCGGCTTTCTGATTTTCTTCATAAGTATCTGCATAAAAATACCGGGATGAGTCGGGAGTATGAACCTCGTCAATCAAACAAATAGTATCACCTAATTTACCGAACTCATATTTTGTATCCACTAAAATCAGTCCCTGCTTTTTAGCCAATTCTTTTCCCCGCTCAAACAATGCCAACGTATATTCTTCTAACTGATTATAATCTTTCTCACTGATTAATCCTCTGGCAATAATTTCATCTCGGGAAATATCTTCATCATGGCCTTCATGCGCTTTAGTGGAAGGTGTGATGATAGGAGTGGGGAAGAAATCATTTTCTTTCAGGTCTTCCGGCAGACGAACTCCGCAAAGTTCCCGTTCCCCGCTTTTATAAGTACGCCAGGAATGGCCGGCAAGGTTACCGCGCACAACCATTTCCACAGGAAAAGTTTCACATTTTAAACCGATGGTTACATTAGGTAACGGTACCGACTGTATCCAGTTAGGAACAATGTCCGAAGTGGCACCCATCATTTGTGCGGCTATCTGGTTCAGTACTTGCCCTTTGTAAGGAATGGGTGCCGGAAGCACCACATCGAAGGCAGAAATGCGATTGCTGACGATCATAACCATTAAGCGGTTATCAATGGTATAAACATCGCGTACTTTGCCTTTGTAAAAAGCAGTTTGCTTGGGAAATTTGAAATTGGTTTGCAGCATATTTTATTTAATGTAACTGTTTAA
>SCQV01000468.1 GCA_004299085.1 Chitinophagaceae bacterium
GTAGGGAAACGCTGAAGTTCCATTTTTTAAATCTTAATCAATCTTATTAAATGTGAATGTTGATAATGTGAGTAATTGGTACATTTTTGACAGAGAAAGGAATATTAGCCAGACATTGCAAGAAATAACTTTTGATATGGTCTTATGAATTTAAGAAACATTCTTATTACAGTATTTATGTTGGCTATTTTTAGTTGTAAACAAGCCGACAAACAACCATGCGATAACGACTATGTTAAAGGCATAAATTCGCTTTTATCGTTTCAGTTGGACAGTGCAAATAGCCAATTTGAAAATTCACTTAAAGAAGACCCACAAAATGTTTTTGCTTATTATGGCAGAGCGGAAATAGCTGTTCTAAAGGGCAATGACAATGAGGCAATAAAGTATTTTGACACTGCAATAAAACTTGATCCCTCTTTTGTTTTTGCCTATTATAAACGAGCCTATATATATGCCTCAACTGGACAACATGCAAAAGCCATTGCAGACATGAATAAAGTAATTGATTTAAAACCTGACTTTGATTATGCATATTATTCAAGGGCAGTTTACAAATATGCAGTTAGAGATATAAATGGTGCAATAAATGATATGACAAAAATGATTGCCTTGAATCCAAATTATATAAACGCTTATTATAATCGTGCATCGTTTTATGGTGCTCAAAAGAAATATCAATTTGCAATTAATGATCTTAATAAAGCAATCGAATTAAAAACAGATTATGCTGCCGCTTACACTTGGAAAGGTTTCTATGAATATCAATTAGGACAAAAAGAAAATGCACGCAGAGATTTTAATAAAGGAAAAGAATTAGGAGATATTACAGCAAATATTTATATAGCAAAATACTACAAATGAATTATACGGTTTGCGAAACCGTTACCAGCATTTTTCTACGGCCAAAGAATTGTGGATAAGTTGGCATTCTTAAGGAAAATAGGTAACTTCGTGTACTTTTAAAATATGAGTTTGGTACCTTACATAAAATTCGACAGAGACCAATTGGAAAAAATTGGCAATACGATTGTTTATTTAGCAGAAAGGATACCCCATCTTTCTAAAATTAAGCTTTTAAAATTACTGTATATATTGGACGAAATCTCCATAAAAAAAAGCGGTATCCCCATCTTAAATCTGAAATATAAAGTCTGGAAATTCGGACCGGTATCAGAAGAACTCTTTATTGACTTATCTTCAGAACCTACTTTATTAAACAAATTCATTGTGCTCTCAAAAGACGAAGGAAACTACATAAAACCTAAAGTTGCATTTATGGATGATGAATTTTCTGATAATGATATAGAATTAATGGATTATGT
This sequence comes from Chitinophagaceae bacterium, assembly GCA_004299085.1. Classification (GTDB taxonomy): domain Bacteria; phylum Bacteroidota; class Bacteroidia; order Chitinophagales; family Chitinophagaceae; genus FW021-bin31. The sequence goes on from SCQV01000468.1 coordinate 1,326, forward strand.
GATTGAGAAATTTGGGAATCAAACCGGTAAAGAATTAGTATCATACACCCACCGGATTAACTCACCCTGGTATAATACTGCTAAAGAAAATTCAGTACTTGACTTGTTAGAAAATGAAATAATCAATAACACAGAATATTTGATTGAGATGGGACAAATCATATCTCACGACGAGAGAAAGTCGGAGATGTATAGAGAATACATCGAATCCCACTAAATTATGTTTGAAGAAAGAAATGTTATCTATTTCGACCCGTTTTATTTCAAGAACGGGAATACTGCAAAACCTAAATATTTTGTTGTACTAAAACAATCACAAAATCAAAGTGTAATTGCCTCGCTTCCCACCAGAAAGAATACTATTCCATATAATGAGGACATAGAAAGTGGTTGTTTAGAGTTGCCTGATATTAATCTCAGTTGTTTTGTAATACCCCAAAGTATTGAAATAACAGAATGTGGTAAGTCTTTTACCTCCCGGACATATATGTACGGACATCAGATTGACGATTATGAAATCGCGTTGCTTCAAGAAATTTATCAAAATGAAGGTAGTGATTATGAAATATGGGGAAAGATGAAACTGGAAATATTTAATGCATTAATTAACTGTTTCAAAAGTTCTAAATCAGTAAAGCGTAAGTATAAAAACCTGCTTTGATTCAATATTATAATACATGAAACAGTGACTGATTTTTCCCTTACCATCAGCAATCCTTATGCCCGCAGTAAAAGATTTCCTGTGGCATTACTTCATTTTACTGCCGGTTTTTTGTTATTAAATGGCTGGTTTGAGGCTAAAACAGGCCATTATCCGGTGTGGCTGTCCATCGTTTACTTAGCCTTTGGTATTTTCGAAATCATTTTTGCTTTTTTCTCCATTCGCCTGCAACGGAAATTTCCACGTACGGGAAGCACCATCCGGCTAATAGCAGCCATTGCTTTTACGGTATATGCCTGGATGCTTTTTCGTGATAAAGATCCTGTTTTTGGTATCTTCATGGCTATTATCGCTATCGCATTTTTCATTATTTATAGGGTGGAGGAAAGATGGAATAATCCTTTCGTTATTCGCATAAATGAGGGAGGAGTTTGGTTTCCAAGAATGTTTAAATCGCAATTATATCCGTGGAATAGCTTCAATCACGTAATTTTGCGTGATAATCTGCTCACCTTGGATTTCACCAGCAACCGGATTGTTCAGATGGATATTTATAACAGCTATAACGAAAAAGAAACAGC
>SCQV01000469.1 GCA_004299085.1 Chitinophagaceae bacterium
AATCGGCCCATAATATTTTATTTCTAAACGGATTGCTTTTTCTGCAACAGCCGGCCCTGCATGGCATGCCATAGAAACAGTTGGATTTTCAAGAAATATGGCATATCAACTCATGGGAACAGGCTTTTGGGGGAAAAGAAAAAAGCTGGTAACCCAACTATTTTTTACGGAAATTCCCAAACCGGTAGCCAACATTCAATACATTGGTTTAGGACTGGGTTATCGCATTTTTTGACTCTTTAAAAGTTCATAAAAGATAGTAATTTGCTTCTTAAATGAATATACATAAACACTATCTGATCATTGCAAGCGGGTTAATTTTCATCGTTAGTCTCTCAGGCTGTATCTCTATCCGTGCTAAAGACGAAGCTAAAAAGATAATGAATTTGATCAAAGATCAGCAATATGATCAGGTAAAGAAATTGTGTCACTACAATCCACCCTGGGATCAGGACGATTCGATTTTTAATCAAAATATTCGTTTTATTCACGGTTACTTGGTAAAATATGGCATGCCTTCCGGGAGGGATTATCATTATTCAATAGATACACTGGACAGAACTACTGCTGTAAGGGTCTATCTGGATAAAATTACTTCTTTTGATACCGCCTTACAGTCTGCTTATGTTGAAATGGATTTCTTTAATCTTGATGTGGCGTTTTCCGATGTACCTTCTTCTTTCAAGAAAAAAATTGCTCTCACTGAAATGAAACTGGCTCCTCCTCTTATAACTAATTTTTATTTGATCAGAATGAAAAAAGGAGAAAACTATTCTATTAGGTATTAAGAATTACTTTATTAGTTGTAATGTTCATAATCCCTGATTCCTTTTCAATTAGTTTAAAAATCTATCGCCTCTTTCCCCTTTTGTTTAATGATTGATGGATATGATTAATCGCTGATTAAAGAAGCTGTTTCTCTGATTCCTTTATTTCCAGTATTTTTGACAAAAGAGAAGACTATTTGTTATCCAAAAGAGTGAGATTAAATTGATTGTTTTAAATGGTCAATAAGGTAATAAGGTTCAACTCAGGATTACATTCTTGATTGCTACTAAGGTTAATAAAGTTTTTTACGGTAACTTTTCATTAAAAGTGAATTTTACCTTATTACCTTAGTAGCTCAAATTTTCAAAAATATTCCCAACCTTATTACCTTATTTCCTTCACAAAACAAAGAAGACCCGAAAACGATTTTAGCTTATTTAAAAATTAGGCAATTATTATGAACGAAGTATTTATTGTTTCAATCGCCCGTACTCCCATTGGTAGCCTAAATGGAGAATTAGCTCCTGTGCCTGCTACGCAATTGGGCGCTGTAGCTATTAAAGCTGCTTTGGAAAGAGCCGGCATTAAACCAGAGCAGGTTCAGGAAGTATATATGGGTAATGTGCTTACGGCCAATGAAGGGCAGGCGCCCGCTAATCAGGCAAGCATTTATGCAGGTATCCCAACTAATGTGCCCTGTACCACAGTCAATAAAGTTTGTGCCAGCGGTATGAAAGCCATCATGCTGGGGGCACAAAGCATCATGCTGGGAGACAATGAAATTGTGATTGCCGGCGGCATGGAAAGCATGACCAATGTGCCGTATTATTTAGACAAAGCACGAAAAGGTTACCGTCTCGGGCATGGAGAAATAACCGATGGCATTATTCGGGATGGATTGTGGGATCCTTATAAAGATTTTCACATGGGCAATGCCGCCGAGCTCTGTTCCGCTAAATATAAGCTGTCGCGTGAAGATCAGGATACATTTGCAGCAGAAAGCTATCACAGGGTGGCTAACGCTTACCAGAAAGGATATTTTCAGAAAGAAATAGTCCCGGTAACCGTCGAAGGGAAAACCAGCGTATTCATTAGTGAAGATGAAGAATATAAAAAGGTGAATTTTGAAAAAATATCCAAGCTAAAACCTGCTTTTCAGAAAGACGGGACCATCACGGCTGCCAATGCATCCAAAATCAATGATGGAGCGGCCGCGGTAGTTTTGATGAGTGGAGAAAAAATGAAATCTTTAGGTTTAAAGCCTTTGGTGAAAATAATTTCTTTTGCCGATGCTTCCCAGGATCCGGAGTGGTTCACCACTACGCCTACCATAGCTATGAATAATGCTTTGAAAAAAGCAGGATTGAAAATATCCGATATGGATTATGCAGAAATCAATGAAGCCTTTTCCTGCGTAACGATGGCTAATGAAAAAAATTTAGGCCTTTCGCCGGAAAAAGTAAATGTGTGGGGGGGGGCAGTGGCATTGGGACATCCCTTAGGCTGCAGTGGAGCGCGTATTGTAGTGACGCTCGCTAATATCTTACATACCTATCAGTCGCAATATGGTATTGCGGGTATTTGCAACGGCGGCGGCGGCGCCAGCGCTATAATTATAGAAAGAATTGCAAAGTAACTTAGCTGTGCCTGTCGCCACTTTGAACCCTTTTCTGAGCTTGCTTTTTCTTTGTATCTGAAGGCTTTTCTTTAGCAGCCGTAGCTTTCTTTTCTGATGCAGTTTTTGTGGCAGGAGCTTTGGGTGCTTTGGCTTTTACAGGTTCTTCTTCCTTGTCTTTTACCTTCGATATAGTCTCTTTCTCCGGTTCCTCCACAATTTCTTCTTTCATATCTTCTTTAGGTTCTTCCACTTTTTCATCTTCAACCTTTTCCTCTTCAAATTTCAATAGATCTACGTTGTTTAATTGAGGATACCATTTCAGCATTTTTTTCAAATCGCTCTGATATACCCGTTCTTCATCTAAGGAAGGAAATATCTGCAGAAAATAGTCTTTAATAGTTTTGTTGTCTGAATTGGCATCAGGAACAGAATGGGCGGTTTCATTACCTTTCATAGCTTTGAAAATATCTGCAAGCATCACATTCTCGTCCGTAGTAAATACTTCAATGCTTTCCAAAGGCGTAAAATTGTGATTTCTCGAAGGGATAAATTTGGTATTTTTCCCGTCTAAAGAACGAACGATAGCCCCATCGCTTTTTGAAGATAAAAGCTGAAAAAGCCCTGCTTCACCGGTAACGCTTACAATTTCCTTGTATTCCATAAAAAATAGTTGGTTGTTTTGTGGACGCAAAGATAATAGTTTTCGGTTGGCGGTAAAAAAGGAGATAAAATATTCTTTTGGCGGCCTATACGACTACGGTCAGACAGGCAGGTTGAATGTTGATATTGATACGGTTATCCTTTACTTCCACGGCATCCCCATCCACCTGCATCCATTCCAGGGGTTCCTCTCTGGTGATGATCAGGCTTTTACAACGAATGTATTTTGCATATTGGCTCCCTTCAAGCCTGCCGGTAAGCGATTTGAGGGATACGGTCGCTAAATGTTTTACCCGTAAGGGTTTCATGATGCAGATATCCAATACGCCATCATCAGACGATGCATGCGGAGCAATTTTAAAATTATATCCGAATTGATTACCATTAGCCGCCGTTACAAAAAAAGCCTGCTCGTGTATCTCTTTCCCATCAACGGTCAAGTGATAATGTTTGGAAGGATAATTATGGACAGCCTGCATGACTAATTTGGAATAATTCATGAATCCCCGTTGCGATCTGTCTTTAAACAACCGCGCTATTAAGGTATCGAAGCCCGCGCCGGCGTTACTCAGAAAAAGATGGCCATTGGCATAACCTACATCAATTGTTTTAGTTTTAAAATGGTTAATCCGTTCGAGAGCTTTCTCCGTATTTCTTGGAATTTTTAAAGAACGTGCCAATCCGTTGCCGCTGCCGCGCGGAATAATGGCGAGTGTACTATCTGTACCCAGAATGCCTTGAGCTACTTCATTCACCGAACCATCTCCACCGATAGCAGTAATAATTTCCACCCCATCCTTAGCGGCTTGTGCTGATAGTTCTATGGCATCTCCGGGATATTCCGTATAAGCTATTTCGTAAGAAAATAATTTTTTGTTAAGAACATGATCAACTTGTGATGGAAAATCTTTTTTCCCATCAGTTCCTGATTTTGGGTTAATGATAAATAATATTCTTTTCAAAAGATTATGCTTTTAACAGATTTTTGTCTTTACCGACTTGTGCTGAAATGAGCGGCGACTTCGGCGCCAGGAAAAATCCGGTAAGGCTGGCAAACATGATAGGAATGAACTGACTATAACCGGTCATGGTAGCCACTAAAAGAATAGTGCTGATAGGTGTTCTCGTAACGCAGGAATTGACCGCAGCCATACAGCAGACAATCGCCAATGCCAGACTTTGCATCCCCGGATGTATTTGATAAGTCAACATACCGGTAGCAGCGCCTATAAAGAACAACGGAATGATAAACCCACCCCGCCAGCCGGAAGTGACCGTCAGCGACATGCTGATAATTTTTATAACAATAATAATGATAAGCGCTTTGATGGCGAAAGTACCGGCGAGCAGATCCTGCAATTGGTAATGACTGAAGAAACGGGTAATTGGCAATTTCCATCCCAAAATGCCCAGCAAAACACCTGCGAGGGTTGTCTGGATATAAATGGGTAAGTGCATTTTTTTAAAACCCTTCTTGAAATTTTTGAAAACCCAGATAGTTCCCCAGCCGATGAGCGCACCGATAACACCATAAAACATTCCCCAGAAAAAATCCAGCACCTGGGGCGTATGATGAACGTTGATGAACCACACGGGCGCTAAGCTCAATTTAGAAATGATGATGTAAATAATATAGCTTGTGCCGCTGGCTACAAATGCCGGTATTAAAGCCTGGTAATATTCTACCACATGTTTATGATGCATTATCTCTAAGGCAAATAAGCTTCCGCCCAAGGGTGCTCCAAACATAGACGTAAAACCTGTGGCCATCCCGGCAATGGTCATAGACCGGTAATCTTCGCCCTTCAGATGGAGTTTCTTAGCCATCCAGGAGCCGATAGAGCCAATCACCTGAACCATCGGTGCCTCAGGGCCTGCACTGCTGCCGACACCAATACCCAATGCAGAAGTAACGATCATGGATGGATTATGTCTAGTTTCCAACCGTCCGCCATTGAATCGAACGTTGTTCACTACCAAATCCATTTCTCCCGGCTCACTCACAAAATGTATAATAAGTCCGATGATCAATCCGCCGCCACCCATAATCAGGATCACCTCCCAGCCGGCAGAGAATTGGCCAAAGAACTTCATCAGAAGATTAATCAAAAGCCAATATAATCCGGCCACAATACCTCCCACAATACCCAGGGATGCCCACATAAAAAACTGCTTGGTAAATACAAAAGGATTGAGCTTTAAGGGAGCATTGATCTGGTTACGCAGGCCAATCCATTTACGCCTTCGGGAAAATTCTGTCATAACTAATTTTAAAAATCTGTTCTCGGAAAGCAGTATTAAAAAGGATCAAAATCGGCGCAAAGGTACTGGAGAGAATTGAAAAAAATAACTACACCGAAAATCAACGGCTTTTCTTTACTAATACCACAGGGATTTTGAAACGTTTAAATTCACCCTGTTTATTAAAGATTTCTATGTAAACGATATAAATTCCCGATGACATCAAGTACATTTGATCGTTTTTCCCGTCCCATACTATTTGGCCATTGGTACCTAATAAACTATTGGGAAGTAAGTGACGAACTATGCGGCCGTAAGAATCAAAAACCAGGATTTTCCCTGTATAACCCGGCGCAGGAAGATAATAATCAATATTTACCAGATCATCTGTTCCGTCATTATCGGGTGAGAAGACTTGGGGATTTACTTTAAAGGCATTGCTTATTGCCCCGTCAACCTGAGATTGGGAGTTCAGGTAAGTAGGGGTAGCATAACCTGAGACAGAAGAGGCTGAATGCCAATTATCCGGGTCATTGCTTTCCCGCTGATCGCTGATACGTTCCAAAGAAACACCCTCCTGGTGATGAAACAAATCAAATTGAGCGCTTTCTGTATAATGTACTTCATCAATTACGTTTTCATTATTGGACAACAGAACCACCGTCCCTTCATTGTTCGGATAGGAAGGTAAGGATGCAGTTTCCAAAATAGAAGAAGGTGTTTTACAAAAATACTGTCGCATCAGATCATTTTTATCTTCGGTAATGACCAAAAATTCATTGGGAAACAAATATACGGGAACAGGGGTGATATTTTTTATGGAGGCAATTTTCTTTTCTTTATTACGATTAGCCAGTTGCAAAGACTGAATATCTATGACCTTAGTTGAATGATTATAAATCTCAATAAAGTCTTTACTCCCTTTTTTAGGATGAAAAAGAATTTCATTGATGACGATGTCAAAGTTTTCGACAGCTTCCGGATAACCGAAATGCCCTACATCATCAAGCCCTGTTTTAATTTGAGCGCAGGCAGTAAAGTTTTTCACTTTCAAAGAATATATTCTCCCTTTCTCTAACGGGGAAGACAAATGCAGCGAAACGGCCATAAACAACGGCACTCCCGGCAACGCAGAGAGCACGCTGTTATTATTAATCAGATAATTTTCAGGCAAAGAAGCGGCATCATTATCAGGAGCCAGATTAAAATGAGCAACGATATGCACACTGTCCAATACTTCCACATATTGCAAAACAAGAAATTGTAAATCATCCGCACCATTTTGCTCCACTGAGTTTTCCTTCCCGGGAGTTCCACCCAAAAGGTCTGTACTGGCAGTCCAATTGCTACTTCCAGCACATGCTAAATTTGTATTCTTCATCTCCAATGACCATCCCCCACTTGATTTATTTTTGTCATGATAGGTGTTTTTGTCATAAATGATGCTATGGATCACCTTGTCCGCTTTATCTGACAGCTTTAAGGTATCTCCATTATTGTTTAATACGGGAAAACTCTTCAGGTTAACATATCTCCCAAAAGAAGAAAAAGCGGTGTCAGCTTTTTCATCGCAAAGGATGAGAAAATTGCCGGATTGTAACATCAGCATGGGGAGCGCTGCACATCGGGTATGATTACAAAATTTCCATCTGGCCAAATTAATGGGATAAGGAGAAATATTTTTAATCTCTGCATATTCAAACTCCGGCAATCCGTTGGAATGGGAAGGATCGGGATATATTTCATCCATAATTACTTCAAAGGGCAGCGGTTCATAATATACAAATGAAACAATGGAATCTTGTTTATTTCCTGAAAGATCCCGGATATTTTTTATCTGCAAATGATATAATTGCTTTTGCACAATTTCTTTTTCAAAAAATAATTTTACGAGATTCCTGTTTTTAGGATCCAGTGCGGTACTGTCCGGCATAATCAATCCGTTATCAGCCGCATAATTCAATACATTTTCTGCACTGTGCTGATCTAAAGCTTCAGAAAACAAAAGGTGCACGTGATGATTATCTATCGTATAAATTTCTACAACCGAAGGCGGGATGGTATCGGGCACAAAAGGGACGATTTTTATATCATCAAAAAAATGCTTTTCTACTGCTGTTTTTCCGGATTGAATAACCACCATGCTGAAATACCGGCTATGGCGATAAGCGCTGTCCGTCATTTTCCCTTCAGGAAAATATTGCAATCTTGTTCCCGTATCATCTGTATAAAGTGACCATTGATAATGTTCATCACAAGTCACTTTTATATTTAAAATATTATTGCTGTGGTTGGTGATTCCCGCTCTGCCTTTAATCAATAAAACATCTTTTGTGCTGTCTCTGCGATATAAGCAAATATCATCCTGCGTGCTGCCAATCCGCACAAAATAACCATGCGTTGCATTACAATGCAATAATCCGCATCGCGGATCTTCCTGATCAGAAGTTAAATATACTTCCACATAATTTTTGGAAGAAGTATTGAATTTTAATTGTGCCCAGAATTCCCATTCTGTATTTTTCACTGCGGTTGAAAGTGTGCTCAGATGAAAAAAGATTGTCGCACCGGCATCCATTCCCGGAAAATGGCTTTGCAGCTTTCCGGCATTGAGTTGCCAATAAGCCGTATCGCCAACCCAGACCGGATTCTGAGTAAAATTTTCATTGGAAAAATCTTCGCTCATTTGAGCAGAAGCGGCGAAGGGAAACCATAAAATGGGTAAGTACAGCCATTTCATAATAAGAGAGTTAAAAGTATAACACAGGTTTAAAACTTTCTAAAGATATAAAAAAGCTATTTGAAAACATAGAACAATTTATAACTTTGCACTCCAAAAAATGAACCTTATTGGCAAAAAGTGTAAATTTGTGGTTTGTTTTTCTGTAAAAAGAATAAATCTTTAGAAATAATCATATAAAAATCAGTTATTTATGAAAGTAGCAGTCGTGGGTGCCACCGGATTGGTAGGTTCTAAAATGATGCAGGTTCTGGCGGAAAGAAATTTCCCGGTGGATGAATTAATTCCGGTAGCTTCTGAGAAATCGGTTGGTAAAAAAGTAGAATTTAAAGAGAGAAAATATACAGTGGTTTCCCCCGAAACTGCCATCAGTATGAAACCGGATGTGGCACTATTTTCTGCCGGAGGAAGCGCCTCTTTGGAATGGGCGCCCAAATTTGCCGAAGCCGGCATAACAGTCATTGACAATTCATCGGCATGGAGAATGGATAAAACTAAGAAGTTAGTGGTTCCGGAAATAAATGCAGATGCTTTGGCTCCGGATGATAAAATCATTGCTAACCCTAATTGCTCCACAATTCAGATGGTGATGGCATTGAATCCGTTGCATGAAAAGTATCAGATAAAACGCGTAGTAGTCAGCACTTACCAGTCGGTAACAGGAACCGGCGCAAAAGCGGTCAATCAATTAATGAACGAACGCAATGGAAAGGACGGGGAAAAAGCCTATCCTTACCGTATTGATATGAATGCCCTTCCCCACATTGATGTTTTCCAGGAAAATGGTTATACCAAGGAAGAGATGAAAATGGTGAATGAGACCAGAAAGATTATCGGTGATGATTCCATCCAGGTAACGGCCACTGCAGTGCGTATTCCGGTAATGGGCGGGCACAGTGAATCCGTGAATGTAGAATTTGCGCATGAATATGAATTAAAAGATATAGCAGATGTGCTGAGCCATACTCCGGGTGTAGTGGTAGTGGATGATGTGCACAAGCTGAAATATCCCATGCCCATTGATGCCCATGAACGCGATGAAGTGTTTGTAGGCCGTATCCGCAGGGATGAAACACAACCGAATACACTTAATTTGTGGATTGTGTCGGACAACTTACGCAAAGGCGCTGCCACCAATGCCGTTCAGATAGCGGAATATCTTTTGCAAAAAGGATGGATTGGGAAAAAATCCAAAGTATTATCCGGACAAATGGCATAAAATGGCACCTTACCACTTATCTTCATCCGGAATATTTTTATCGCGACTGTTGAGTTGTTGTCTTGTTTGAATTTTCTGCAAGGTCCTTTCCAGAATAAGACTCGCTATCATGTAGCCTGCATCTTTATCAGGATGGGCATTCAGCATATCCGTCACTTTTTGCTCAGGGACATCAATCCGGTACAAAATATTAATCAACTGATTAAAATCCTTGTCTAAAAGCGGTCGAATAAAAGCAGCGATCCATTCCAATATTTGCTGATAAGATATGAGGTTCTTAGAAGGAAAAGAAAGCCGTGGATCAATTTCTTTTACCAGCGTCTCCAATAAAATATCTTTTTCGGATGGCATCATCAACTTTAGAAAACTAAGCTTTAAGATTAAAAATGCTTGAACTGGTAACTTGCATCCTTCACAACGCGAACAGGCACTTGAATCTTTCCCTTCCCATTCTTGGGATTGATATAGATATAATCTCCTTTCAATTCTGTATGGGTAATGCACATGGTAGGCCATCCTGAAGAAGGATCTATCATGTATTGCCCTTGTACTTTACCCGTCAGATCAACATAACCTTTTTGCCCTCCACCCATATCCACCTCCTGAGTGGAATCTGTCGAAAAGAGCGCCTTGTTGGTCAAGTTGATGCTGTATTTATCGCCATAAGTCAGCTTCCAGTAATTATCGGTATGCGCGTTGTAAAAGCCGTTAGTGTAAAGCCGGTTGGTCCACGTGCCGTTTACTTGTACCGGAGTGTTGGGATAATACGGCAATATCAGCGCCAGGCTTCCCTTTAACGCTTCAGGGCCAAACTGGCTTTCTAAGAACTTCTTTAATGTCTCCCGGTCTTTCGCCTCAACTCCAGCATTGCCAATCATAGCATCAAAGATTGAATTTAATCCACTGATGCTGCTGATAATTCCGTTTGACTGCATAATAATAGTAAATTTCTTCCCCGTCATGGCTTTAAAAAGCCGGTTATATACATCTTTGGCGTCCGAATTGGTGTTGACGGAAACACTTTGATCCTGTGATGAACTAAGCAGGCTAATCTGTTTAAAAGTAGCTTCCAAGGTGGCCTGCGCTGCGTTTACGTTGGTAACTGTAAGCAGCATCGTGTCGTCTAACTGGTTTGTAGTGCGTTGTTCCACTCCGTCCAAATCAAGATAGCTGTCTTCCTGCGAATGTTGCTTCACCTGAAATTGATCCCCTGTCGTGAATTGATACTTAAGATCAAATTCCGAAGATGAATTGCTTAGCTGGGCAAACGCTGAAGAAAAGGAAATCAGTGTAAGGGCAACGATAAAAATAAAGGGTTTCATAGTCAATTTTGAAATTATTAAATCCAATTGATAAAGCAAAAACCATGCGGTAAAAAATCATACAAATTTCTCCATGATCCCTAATCCAAACAGGGCGAAATCGTATTTCACAGGATCGACAGGATCAAAAGCGCGTAATTCGTCAGTAAGCGCCGAAGCATTTTTCCAGGTCACTTTATCATTTTCGATAAGCTCCAAACGCCGGGCAACGCGGGAAACATGAACATCCATTGGAATAATAAGCTGTGATGGAGCAATCGTTTTCCACAATCCGAAATCCACTCCCTGATGATCAGTGCGGACCATCCAGCGAAGAAACATATTCAATCTTTTGCAAGCCGAGTTTTTAGCCGGCGAAGACAAATGTTTTCTTGTCCGTTCCGGATGTTCCCCTGCAAAAACGATTTGCCGGAAGCCAATAAGGGCTTTTTTAATATCGGGGTCTTCCGGGGTAAGATAGTTGGAAAATGCCGGTTCCAGGGATACAAAAGTGGAATAATATTCTTTAAAAAAAGAAATAAAATACAACAAATCCGTAGAGTTAAAAGTACGATAGGTAAAGCTGAGCAATGGTTTTAAATCCTGCTCTGTATGATGAAGCATGAAATCATAAGGAGCATGATCCATCATCTGCATCAGGTTATTGCAGCTTTTAATGATCATGCTTCGCCTTCCCCAGGAAAGTAAGGCGGTAAAAAAACCGGAGATCTCAATATCCTGAAGCCTCTGATACTGATGAGGAATACTAATTGGATCATCGGGAATAAAAGATGCGTTGTTATAAAGGGTCACTTTATAATCCAGAAATTCCTGAAGCGCTGCTTTGTTCATGGATACGGAAATATGAGCTTAACCAAGGGTATAGAGCAATAAAAGTTGCAAGTTTATAAAAAATGTCCATAAAACAAGAAAATCATTTTCCTCCATTTATTCTAAATTCGTAATTTCGCAAGTCAGTTTTCATCAGAAACAAGTGTAGAATAGTAATTTTTAACATGAAACCAGTACTTTTATATGATCTCGAATACTATTTTGATTATTGTCGCGGTAGTGGCAATAATCATCGGCATATTTTTAGGCAAAGCCATTTTCGCCAAAAATACTCAAAAACAGATTGACGAAGCAAACCAGCAATCTCAAAAAATCATCGGGGATGCACAAACAGAAGCGGAAAACCTGAAAAAAAACAAGCTCCTTGAAGCTAAAGAGAAGTTCCTGCAAATGCAAAACGACTATGACAGGGAAGTTTCTCAGCGTAATAAGAAAATCAACGAGACTGAAAACCGCATTCGCCAGAAAGAAAATACCCTGAGTCAGAAAACCGAGCATTTGCAGCGCCAGCTTCAGGAAAATGAAGCTATTAAGACTAATCTGAGTCAGCAAATGGATCTGGTAGGCATCAAGCGCTCCGAATTGGAAAAGCAACAGGACGAGCATGTCCGCCGTCTGGAAAAAGTGGCAGGGCTGAGCGCCGAAGAAGCCCGTGCACAACTGGTGGACACTTTAAAAGAAGAAGCTCGTACCCAGGCAGCCGCCCACGTGCAGGAAATTGTGGAAGAAGCTAAGCTGCGCGCTAATAAAGAAGCAAAAAAGATCGTCATTCAAACCATTCAAAGAACTGCCGCCGAGCAAACCATCGAAAATGCCATTACGGTTTTTAACCTGGAAAGCGATGAGCTGAAAGGTCAGATCATCGGGCGTGAAGGAAGAAATATCCGCGCTATAGAAGCTGCTACCGGCGTGGATTTAATAGTGGATGATACGCCGGAAGCCATTGTTTTATCTTGCTTTGATCCGCTGAGGAGAGAAGTGGCGCGGCTGGCTTTACAACGCCTGGTGCAGGATGGCCGTATTCATCCGGCACGTATTGAGGAAGTAGTTGAAAAGACTAAAAAGCAGTTGGAAGAACAAGTGGCTGAGATAGGCGAACGCACCATTATTGAACTTGGCATACATGGTATGCATCCTGAACTGGTAAGATTGGTAGGTAAAATGCGATTCCGCTCTTCCTATGGTCAGAACCTGCTGATGCATTCCAAAGAAACCGCCAATTTATGCAGCATTATGGCGTCTGAATTAGGACTGAATGCCAAAATGGCCAAAAGAGCCGGATTGCTTCATGATATTGGTAAAGTGCCTGATGACGAATCCGAATTGAGCCATGCTTTGCTTGGGGCAAAATTAGCGGAGAAATATAATGAGCATCCTGCCGTGGTCAATGCGATTGCTGCCCACCATGATGAAGTAGAAATGCAATATGTCATTTCGCCCGTAGTACAGGCTTGTGATGCCATCAGTGGCGCCCGTCCTGGTTCCCGCCGCGAGATCATGCAAAGCTATATGCAGCGCATTAAAGACTTGGAAAATCTGGCTATTGCATTTGACGGAGTGGAGAAAGCGTACGCCATCCAAGCGGGCAGGGAATTAAGGGTCATCGTGGAAAGTGAGAAAGTAAGCGATGCAGATGCTGACCGGCTGTCATTTGAGATTGCCCAAAAGATCCAGAATGAAATGCAGTTTCCGGGGCAGATTAAAGTAACCGTCATCCGGGAAAAACGCGCGGTGAATATTGCCAGGTAAAATTTTCTCAGCAATATGAAAAAGTTCCTTACTATTCTCATCCTCGCAGTGGTAGTATTTGCAGGTATTTTTACCTACTATCACTTTTATTATTCTTTTGCAGAAGGCAATCGCAACGGATTATTAATCCGTTTCATGAAGAAAGGATATGTATTTAAAACTTATGAAGGACAAATTATTCAACCCGGACTCCGATCCTATCCTAACACACCTGTTGCCACCAACGACTTTGAATTTTCTGTAGCTGATGGAACTATTGCTGATTCATTGATGAATTGCGAAGGCAAGGAAGTAGTTCTTCACTATGTAGAATATTTTGCCAGATTACCCTGGCGGGGAAACAGCAAATATGTGGTGGACAAGATTGTATTAGTGAAAGAACCGGCTCAATAAGCCTTTTCAAATTTGTATTGTACTGCCGATATCTTTACATTCGTTTCTCACATCTTTTTGTTATTCCGAAAATAGCCAAAGCGTGCCTGTTGACAAACCGTTCAATAAGGGTCGTATGAAATTTTACAGAATCTATTATTCTGGAAAAATATTGATAAATCACATCTTTTAATCTTTTGTTCATTATATTTGCATGTTCACGGTTCGTGAACAATTAGGTAAAATAGAAATGGAGTAACATAAATGGAAGAAAAAATTGTAAATACCGCTTTAGATAATCTCAGAAAATATACTGGAATCGAGGGAAATTTTACGCTCACCAGAGAAAATAGGCTGGATGGTAAAGTGGACTTCCAACTTCCAAAAGGCAAAGAAGTATTTGTGGCAGAAGTGAAAAGAGAAGTTCGCAATTATCAGTTGCCAATTATTGAAAATACGGCAAGACAGTATAAAAATTTCCTATTGATAGCCGAAACCATCTTCCCGAATATAAAGGAGGAACTGCGCAAACAGGAAATCGCCTATTTAGATGCGGCAGGAAATATCTTTCTGAAAACAGCCAGGCATTATTTATGGATAGAAGGACATAAAGTTGAAAAGGCCAACATTGAAAAAGCTAATCGTGCTTTCACGGCTACGGGTCTAAAAGTGGTTTATCTTTTCCTAACAGATGAACATTATCTTAACCTCCCCCAACGCATCATAGCCGAAGAAGCGGGAGTTGCTTTGGGAAATATCAATTACATCATCAGAGGTTTAAAGGAGCAAAAATTTCTTATTCAAAAAGGAAAAAAAGAACTCCAAATTCTCCATAAAAAGGAACTGCTGGAGAAATGGATAATGAGTTTTGAAGAAAAACTGAAACCTGCTCTACATACCGGTAATTTCAGATTTACGAAAACCGGCGATGAAAAGGATTGGAATCAAATGACATTAAAACCACATGAGACATATTGGGGAGGCGAACCGGCAGGAGCATTGCTTACTAATTATCTTCAGCCTGAAGTGTTTACCATTTATACAAGTGAAACAAGAAACGATTTGATAAAAAATTACAGGATTGTACCTGATGCGAAGGGCAATATCCAAGTGTATAGCAAATTTTGGAAAGAACACGACACAAAAAATAAAACTATAGTAAATCCCATTTTGATTTACACTGATTTACTAAATACAGGCAACAGCAGATGCATTGAAACGGCACAAATGATATATGACAAACACATTAAACAGAACATATAGAGAACTTTCGAGCCCATACTTCAAAGAGGTTTTTCGGCTCATTGATAAAATTTGTAATAACCTGAGGGTTGAATATTACTTAATCGGGGCACAGGCGAGAAATATCCATTTGTTGAAAGGCGGTATTGCACCATGCCGTGGCACACAGGATATTGATTTTGCAGTTATGTTACCAGAAATGAAAGTGTATGATGAAATAAAGGATGGATTGGAGAAAAAAGGATTCAGAAAAGTGAATGAACCTTACCGGCTGGTTCATGACAAGACAAATACCGTGATTGATTTGCTTCCATTTGGTGAAATTGAAGAAGAAGGGACAGTAAGATTTACAGACAGAGAAACAGAGCTTTCGGTAATAGGGATGAAAGAAGTAAGCGCACACGTTATGAAGGTAAACCTGGAAGAAATAACCATAAAAGTTTCACCTTTAGAAGGTATGATTATTTTAAAATTAATTTCGTTTAGCGAGAAACCTGACAGGACAAAAGATCTCGATGATATAAATGATATTCTAAGCCATTATTTTGATATAAATGAAGATAGATTTTATGAAGAACATGCAGATATAGTGGATGAAATAGAAACGGATGATTTTACACTGTTGGCAGGCTCCAGAATACTTGGTAGAGATATGAAAAGGATTTTGAAGCAGTCCAAGAAATTGACCAATCAAATTGAACATGTTATTCAAAATGAGCTGGGAGAAAATATCGGAAGCATTACGAAATACTTTCTCAGCCAAAATTATGTAAAGGATTACGAACTGATTAAAAATATTTTCACTCAACTATTGAAGGGAATAAAAGAATAGATGAAATAGGAATATTTGGAAGATGCATTAGCAGAGAATTCACCCGGCAATCTCTGCGAAAATTCAAGAGAAAGTTCTCTATAACTGAAAATTTCTCTCATAAAGAAACTAAAAATAAAATTCAGATTCTACCCTATTTTTGATTGACTGCCAGCCCTTTATAATTTTTCTCATTCTCCTGTAAAAGCTGTTCTGCCAGCCATAAATCCACCGGCTTCGTAATTTTTATATTCTGTTCTTCCCCCTCAATGAGGTGAACAGGATAGGCTGCTTTTTCCACCACAGTGGCTTCATCTGTAAATGAATCTTCATAAGGACTAAAGAAAGCTGTGATAATAATTTCCGAAAAAAAAGCCTGTGGAGTCTGAACAGTCCTGAAATCATGCCTGTCCACCGAAGTATTACCCTCCTTTTCCAGCCGGCGAATACTTTCTTTTAACGGCAGGCAGGGAACTGCAGTCCCTTCTTTTATAGTTTCATTATAACAGGAATGAATGAGATGCGAACTGATCAAAGGCCTGACACCGTCATGGACAAAAACAACCGAAGCTGTTTTTATTTCCTGTAATCCGCTTTTTACTGAGTGAAAACGTGTTTCTCCTCCCCTGACGGTAACAATTTCTTTACCGGGAAAATAAGCAAGCACCTGCTCCACATAATTTTCATCCCCGGTGGCATACACTAAAATGATATTAATATCTTCAAATGCCTGATAGAATGAATGAATGGAATAATATAAAACAGGTTTACCCGCTAACAGCAGATATTGTTTAGGGGTCGAATTTTCCATCCTGACTCCTTTCCCTGCGGCAACAATGATGGCATATTTATCGCGCGCTTCCATTGGAATTGGGTTTTACAATATCAGCATAGCATCACCATAGCTGAAGAAATGATACTTTTCTTTAATAGCTTCCTGGTAGGCATTCATAATGAGATCATATCCCGCAAAAGCACAGGTCATGATGAGCAGACTGGTCTTGGGCAAATGAAAGTTGGTTACCAGTCCATTGGCTATTCTGAAATCATAAGGCGGATGAATGAAAAGATTAGTCCATCCTTCTCCTTCACGTAATAAGTTCCCGGAAGTAACGGACGATTCGATGGCACGCATAGAGGTAGTGCCTATAGCACAAATCTTACGGTTATCTTCTTTAGCCTTATTCACTATCTGCACTGCATGATCTTCAATATGATAATACTCTGCATCCATTTTATGCTTGCTCAAATCTTCCACCTCTATCGGGCGAAAAGTACCCAATCCGGTATGCAGCGTTACTTCAGCAAATTTAATTCCTTTAATCTCCAGTCTTTTAATCAGCTCTTTGCTGAAATGCAATCCTGCTGTCGGCGCAGCCACGGCGCCTTCGTGCTTGGCATATACTGTCTGATAGCGCTCTTTATCTTCCTCATCAGGCTTCCGTTTAATATATTTGGGCAGCGGAGTTTCGCCTAAATCAGTCAATATTTGCTTATATTGTTCATCGCTGCCTTCAAATAAAAAGCGGATAGTACGGCCACGGGAAGTCGTGTTGTCTATCACCTCAGCCACCAGCTCGTCGTTCTCACCAAAATACAACTTATTTCCCACCCTTATTTTCCTTGCCGGATCTACGATGACATCCCACAAATGACTGTGGGTGTTTAACTCGCGCAGCAGAAACACTTCTATTTTAGCTCCGGTTTTTTCTTTTCGTCCATAAAGCCTTGCCGGAAATACTTTCGTATTATTCACAATCATGGCATCCTTGTCTTTAAAATAAGTGAGGATGTCTTTAAATACTTTATGTTCAATTTTACCGGTATTACGATGAATAACCATCAAACGGGCTTCATCACGGGACTTACTGGGGTGTTGGGCAATTAAATTGAGGGGTAAATCAAATCTGAATTGAGATAATTTCATTTTACGGAATGAATTTTAAGGGTGCAAAGGTATTGAATTATTATCTTAGCCAAAAGATTATTTTTTCTAAGGGTTTGGGAAGCCGGTTATCCGGTACTTTTTTTCTCTTTGTGAGAGGCGGCTATTCTCTTCAGATGAATATCGCTTACAGGGTTCACCACCAGTGGGATTTTTTCCACTACAATATCACTGGTATCCAATCCAAATGCCTTGGCTTCTGAAGGCGCCATCTTTTTCAGGAAAAAATAGCTTTTTAGAATGAATCCCTCTCTCAGGCTGAATTCATTTTCCACAGAAAGAAACCTCTCCAGGATTACAAATTTAAAGTCGGCTATCAGGTTGTATTTGCTTAACGATTCATAATGGCTGGTAATGTCAATTTCTTTATGACGCACCATTTCTTCCACCACCTTTCTGAAAAGTATGTTTACCCGTGGTTGCACTCTGAATCCGAGTCTCAGATTGATCTTAATGGCTTTGTCTTTTAATAATTCCACCACTTCATATTCCATAGTGTAAGGCTCATCAGTTCTGTCAATATGAATAAACCAGTAAAAATCAGCCCGTTTGGGTTGACGGTTAAAAATGGAATAAATGATTTTTTGTTCAATTTGCTTGTTACTGTCGGCTTTTGTAAGATAAATAAGATGAGTGGCATATTTTGATATAGACGTATCCCGGCTTAAGGCGTCTATACGTGGCAGGTATTCTTTTATATTGACAAATTCAAGAAGGCTGTTGGTGATTTTTCTGGCCTTCACCCATATATACATGGTGAAAATAAGGCCGAATTCACAGAAAAGGAACATCCACCGCTTGGTAATCTTGATGGCATTGGTAATGAAAAATGAAAATTCAACCGTCAGAAATACGCATAAAATAATAGCGATGATCCATAATGGCCAGTGTTTCACATATCTCATAAAATAGTACATCAATACAGTAGTCATCATCATGGCAACGGTGATGGAAAATCCGTAAGCGGCGGTCATATTATCGGAAGTACGAAAATATAATACCACTGCCATGCAACCAACCCATAAAAACCAGTTGATGCTGGGAATATAAATCTGACCCCGTATATCTGTGGGGTATTTTACCAATACCCTGGGCCACATGTGCAAGCTGATAGCTTCACTGATGAGCGTAAACGACCCGCTGATCAGCGCCTGACTGGCAATGATGGATGCCATCGTGGCAATAATTACTCCGGGTATCAGAAACCATACCGGCATGATGAGAAAAAAAGGATTGGCTTCATGTATAAAAGTTTTATGCTGAGCCATTACCCAGGCCCCCTGCCCCAAATAATTCAGCACTAAAGTGATTTTCACAAATATCCAACTTACCCGGATATTCTTACGTCCGCAATGCCCCAAATCGGAATATAACGCTTCGGCGCCGGTGGTGCAAAGAAATACGGCCCCTAAAAGCCAGAAACCATCCGGATAACGAGTTAAAAACTCATAAGCATACACCGGGCTTAAGGCAGCGAAAATATGGGGATGATGCCAGATTTGGCTGAAGCCCAGAATACCCAGCATTAGAAACCACAAGAACATAATCGGCCCAAAGGAACCACCAATGACTTTTGTCCCGAATTTCTGAAAGAAAAACAACAGGGAAAGGATGGCGATAACAATCCCCACGACTACATCGTTTCCCGGTACAAAAATGCTGTGAAGCCCGGGTATTTCTCTTAAGCCCTCAATAGCCGAAGTAACGGTGATAGGTGGAGTAATAATACCGTCTGCCAATAACGTTCCGGCACCGATTATACAGGGATAGACGAGCCATTTCCCATACCTCCGCACTAAGGCATACAGGGAAAAAACACCTCCTTCTCCGTGGTTATCCGCCTGCAGAGTCAATAAAACATATTTGAAGGTGGTCTGCAGGGTCAATGTCCAGAAAACGCAGGAAATAGTGCCATAGACCAGCAAGGTGGTAATATCTCTTTCACCAAGGAGGGAGCTGAAAGTATATAACGGCGAAGTTCCAATATCGCCATAGATAATCCCCAGCGTGATAATCAATCCCGGAAACGTCAGTTTCCGAAGTTTTGAATCCATGATACCGGATTTTGAGGCGGGCAAAGGTCAGGGTATTTTTGAATTCAAAAATTGGAGAGGATGTTATTTAGATGTTATTGACAGAGTGGGCTTTTGAAAGCCTTTTTGGGTATATTTATAGCAGAATTGAAATGAACTAATTTTTTCCAATCTATTTCGCCGCTGTCTTTATAGAAGTCGTTTGCAAATTCTCTTGTAAACTTATTTATCATTTTAGAACATGATTTCAGAAAGAGGCGTTTAAATACCCCCAATTTGTCACGAAACGTTCCTCCGGAACATTTACCTATGTTGATTTATACCTATAACCAATAATGCGTTCCGCCAGAGGCGGACGACAGTTGTTCCAGCGGAATATATAGTAGGTAAAAAATAGAATGATAGTTGACAATCAACGTCCTCCTAAGGCGGACGTATTGTGGGTTAATAAAGAGCCTTATTCTATATGATCTTACAGATTTATTATTTTGTTTGATATCAAACAACAATTTTGTTTGTTTGCATCAAACAAGTTTATGTGTACCAAACTTGAAAAAAGAATGACACAGGAAGAAGTTGCTGAAAAAGTAGGAATAACAAAATCATACA
Organism: Chitinophagaceae bacterium; assembly: GCA_004299085.1. Classification (GTDB taxonomy): domain Bacteria; phylum Bacteroidota; class Bacteroidia; order Chitinophagales; family Chitinophagaceae; genus FW021-bin31. The sequence goes on from SCQV01000469.1 coordinate 20,161, forward strand.
TTTCTAAGATTGAGAACAATATAAAGAAAGCAAGAATTTCAACACTTCAGAAAACCGATGAAACAAGCTTTGATGGAAAATTAAAATTAACTATTAAACTATAAACATCGTAAGCATTGAAAGACTTTGTTGAAACAAAATTGATTTGACTCCGTTCTCAATACTTGTCAACGATGTGTCTTTGATATCGCCAATCTTTTCTGCACTGAATAAACCTCCCCAATCAATATAATCAGTGCTTTTACTTAGCGAAGTCTGTCCAAACACTGCAATAGGAGCACATAAACTTACGCAAACTAATATGGCATTACCATGATAAATATCGTGTCCTTTTGGATAGCAAATGAATTCAAGATAGTTTCCTAAATCCCCCTCTTCAGCATAGTAGGTATCAAACAGTAAGTTTTGGGGCAACTTATTAATAAGGTCAGCATAGTAAGAGTTTATGTTGTTGTCTATTTGATTTCCGTCAACAATCCAACCTCTCTGTATGGTTACCACAAAAAAATTTTGTTTACTTCCTCTTCTGATAACATTTGTTGTTGAGTTAATAAGGTGTCAATATTCTTGCTAGCGACATTTCATTGGCATATATTCTACCTGAACATCAAACGCTCAACTTTATTACTTCCATTGAGTTTTCCGATATATGGTATTCTTACCAACCCCCAACCTTCGGAATAGCTGCAATCAATTGCTTGGTATAATCTGTTTTCGGATGATAATATATTTCATCGGAAGGGCCGGATTCTTCTATTTGCCCTTTATTCATGACAATGATCCTGTCGCACATGAATTTGACAACTGACAAATCATGGGAAATGAAGATACAACTAAATCGAAATTCATCTTTTAATTGCAACAGCAGATTCAATACCTGCGCCTGCACGCTGACATCTAGTGCGGAAACAGATTCATCACAAATGATAAAATCGGGTTCTACGGCCAGAGCCCGTGCAATGCCAATCCGCTGACGCTGACCTCCGGAAAATTCATGCGGATAACGGTTAAAAAATTCAGGTTTCAGCGTTACTGTTTCTAATAATTCTAATGTCTTCTGCCGCCGCTGCTTATCATTTCCATAAAGACCGTGTACCTGCATGGGTTCCATAATAGCCTGCCCGACAGTCATACGGGGATTTAAAGAAGAATAAGGATCCTGAAAAATGATCTGTACTTTTTTACGAAGTTTTCTTAATTCTTCTTCCGGCATTTTGCTGAGTTCTTGTCCTCGATAAATCACTTCTCCCGAAGCAGGACGAACCAATTGTAAAATCGTTCTTCCCAGGGTGGTTTTACCGCAACCGGACTCTCCCACTAACCCTAAAGTTTCACCTGGATATAATTCAAAATTTACTTTATTAACCGCATAAGTCCATGATTCTGTTCTCCCCCAGAAATTTGTTTTCCCCGGAAAACGGGTAACCAAATCTTTGACCAGCAAAATGGGCCGCTTTTCCTGCAATGTTTTTAAATTGATTTCCTTTTGCAAAGAAGTAATTTCTAATTGGCTTAACAACTCTTCTATATCCGTATTTTTTTCAACAATCACTCCGTTTTTCTCTTCCATAAAATCGGCAATCACCGGAAGCTTTTTTAATTGCCGGTCCAAAGGCGGGCGGCAGGCAAGCAACCCTTTGGTATAAGGATGCTGCGGAGCTTTAAAGATTTGCTGAACAGTTCCTTGTTCTACTATCTTCCCCCTGTACATCACCATCACCCTGTCTGCTATTTCTGCTACCACACCCAGATCGTGCGTGATGAAAAGCACACTGATATGTAGTTGTTGCTGCAAATCTTTTAACAATTTTAAAATAGCCTTTTGAACAGTCACATCCAGTGCAGTCGTGGGTTCGTCTGCAATGACCAATTGCGGATGGCAGCAAATAGCCATAGCTATCATCACACGTTGCTTTTGCCCACCGGACAATTGATGTGGATAACGTTGCAACATCTTTTCAGGCGTGGGCAATTGTACGCGGCGAAATAATTCCACTACCTGCTTCTCTGCTTCGGGGTGGGAAATATGCTGATGCAGCCTGATAGCTTCTACTAACTGATCCCCGCAGGTAAAAACAGGATTAAGTGAGGACATGGGTTCCTGAAAAATCATACCCAATTTGTTTCCGCGATAATGACGGATACCTTCTTCACCAAGTTCTAAAAGATTAGTTTCCTTTGCGTTTTCATAAAACAAAATCTTTCCTGCATCAATGGAAGCAGGTGGCACGGGCAGAAGTCGCATCAGTGAAAGGGAGGTAACGGATTTCCCCGAACCGGACTCGCCGACCAAACCTACTACTTCTCCTTTATCAATATGAAAGGAAATGTCATTTACTACGGGCACCCTTTCATCGTCATGAGGAAAGCTGATGGTGAGGTGTTCTACATCAATTAGTTTGTCGGGCATGTTAACAAAATATATTCTTGTTCTCCAAGTTTAACATAAGTCTAACCTTAGTAGAAAACAACTACAATAAGATTGCCTCAACCTTATTTCCTTATTGAGAATGATAATATCTAATGGATGAAAGTCAGATTAATCCTCGACTGCTGAATATTTTTTCTATTCTCCAATCAGTTTCATTTTATCTCACTTTTCGGAATAAGGTGATAAGGTGCAAAGATTTATATAAGCCGCTTTCTACTAAGGTTCATTATGGAAACCAAAATAAGTACAATATTAAAAACTATTTTTTAAATCATGCAACCACTTGCACTTCAAAGTTCTTTCCTTCCCAGTTGCCGGTTTCTGTCCATAAAAAAGTGAATACCAAAGTGGCCCCTGCTTTTCTTCTGGATAAAGGCAGGTCCACATGATGAATTCCTATCCCTGTATCTTCACTCAGGGTGTCTTTGGCAGTTGTCCAGTTATCAAAGCTCCAATGTAATGAGAAAGGAACAGGCGCCTCAATGCGAAGCTTTTTCTTCTTGCTGATGGCAATTAATTTTCTCCCAAATCTCCAGAAATCATAAGGAGAAGATATTTTTTGTTTCAAATACCTTTCCTGAGTTTGTAGCGGCATATCAAAAACTGTTTTATCATGAAGCGATCGGCAGAGCTTCATATATTCGCTATGTGCCCAAACCAATGGCATGGCGGACCCGGCAGGTTTGCCAAAAAATAATTCCCGGTTAGGAATATCTTTGGTGTCCCATATTTGCTCCGGTATCATTCCGCCTTCATTGGAGAAATTACCCATGGTGATTAGCAGTTCTTCGGCTCGTTTCATATTTCCCGCTCCCAGTTCATAATGTGCTCTTTCTCCTGTCAACAGTGGCCAGGCCCTGCCGATACCGGTACCGTTAAAGGGGCTGCCGTCTTCATGTTCACCATAACCATCATGATTATAACGATGCCAGCAATCTCCAAAAGGCGTTTCCACTTTCAACAGGCTGTCAATAGCTTTGATAGTGCTCAATATTTTTGGATCTTTCGCAGCACGCAAGCCAAATCTTACCAAAGCCAGCGCATCCGGGCTTACAATCTGAGCCGAAATAGCTCTGGCATTGGATGACAGATTTTTAATTAAAATGACATCATCGTCTAAAGTAGCAGTTTCACCCACGTTGGGCGGTGCAATCCGTACGTAATAGCCTTCAATGTTAAGTTGTTTTGAAAGCTCCGTATTGGCCACATAAGTCCATGCTTCAATATTATCATTCCAGGTATCAGCCGTTTCACGGATGTACTGTGCTGATTTTTTATCTCCTCCCATTTCTATCATATCAGCAGCCGCTAATAAACCGCTGATAACTGCTGCCAACGTGAATGGGGAATAGCCTGCATTTTCCTCCCAGCGATCCTGTTGTGAACAAGGCCCGCTTTTCAAAAGAAATCTGGCGGCTTTCTTCACCATTGGGAGAAATTCCAGCATTTTACTTTTATCAATAGCCTTATGATAAAACATCATATTAACTAATAGAATAGGGAAAGCAGTTTCATCCAACTGAATGCCTCCCCAATAAGGAGAGCCATCCAGCCACATATTTTGAAGCCAGTGCCCATCCGGTTCCTGCGCCAAGCGCAAATAATGCAATACGGATAAAGCAGCACGATCGGCACCGGCAGCCAGCAAGCCGCCCGCCACTTCCACCAAATCCCGCGGCCAGATTAAATGATAACCGCCGAGATCATCATCTCCTTTGGAAAATCCCCAGGGAACAGAAAGGCTGGCGATATATCCACCCGGAAATTGTTGCGCATGATGGGTTTGTATAGCAGCAGCACTTATACGGAACAAACTTTTAGTTCCTTTTTTAGGATAAGAATATTCATGAATATTCTTTTGCCAATCCGCCCAAATTCCAACGTAATTTTGTTTAGCGCTGTCAAAGCCGTCCATGATACTGGCTAAAGCCCTTTGTCCTGCCTCATCTGCATTTATCCCAAAACCAATCGTAATGAGAAAAGGATGGTTACCTGCTTTTTCCAAATCTATTTCGCCGCACATCGCTACATTGCCATTATCAGCCCTGCGATATCTCCGGGTCATTTGCTTATTTTTTGAAATGTCCTGCCACGAATCGGACACCCCCACAAAACCCACGGAAAGAGCTTTGAATGGAACAGAACACGCCATGGCAACGGCGCTGTTTTCCCTTTCAGCAAATAACATGGGCAATCCTTTATACTCGCCGCACCATGCCGTATTACCAGATCCTGCATTCATAATATGCGGAGCCATGAGCGCATATAAATGATAATCCTCCAACTGACCCTGCAATGGTGTGAAAGAAACCTGTTGAAGCAGCGTATCACGGTTTGGGTCGGTAACAATCACTTTATCAATCCGATACCTGTTTTTCTTGCATACATTTGTAAAATGTACTGCAGGAACGCCGTCCTCTAAGTATTCCAATTGACTATTCGCGTGCCGTTTTTCTTCCGAGAAAAAATCTTTTCCATCACTGACTAAAAAACCCATATCACGGATACAGGCATAATCCACACGGGGATAATATACTTCATTCAATATCCCGTGACTTGTTGTAAACCATACCTGGCTTAAGGGACAAAGGCACACTCCCACGCTGCTTTTCGCGCTCGAATTCCAACGGGGAGATGACCCCGGCCAACCGGGAGCATAGTTTTCAGTAAAATCTTCCATGACGTAATTTATAAATGATTAGTGTTACCATAATACAATTTAGTTACATAAACGCAGCAATAAAAGGGAAAATATTTTAACATAAAATCCGCTCACCCTTCTGATGACAGGATCATCTTGATATTCTTGGCGCAATAACCATACCTTTCAGGCTGGCGCTTGTAATATTAATAGACCATTGTTCATAAAAGAAACAAAATAAACCGGAATATGATCCTTTACCTATAATCAGGCGGCAATATTAAGGAATTCCTGACGGTTACTGATATTAAGGAAATGGTAATTTTTATTTACGTTTTAATCAAATGATATATCGGGATAATAGTGCCGGTGACTGCTGCTCCTCTTTCTGAAATAAGCCAGGATATCGTTTTGGCAATATCTTCAGGTGGCGTCCACTTTTCTAATTCTTTAGTTGATGCCGCCCATTCAGCATTCGCTTCTGTCCGTATAACCGCCGGAGCAATGACATTGGCCCTTACATGAAACGGCCTTCCTTCTTCCGCTGCTGCTAAAGTAAGATGAATCAGCGCAGCCTTGGATGCTGCATAAACCGCATTCTCTGCGATAACATGAAGCGCAGGTTTAGCGCCAACGGTAACAATAGCACCGCCTTCATTTTCTTTCATTAAAGGTAAAACGGTTCTAAGCAGCAGGAAAGTAGATCGTGTGTTCAGATCAAACATCTGGTCAAAAAGGTTCGGATCATGGTCGGCGAAAGTAGCTGCCCCCTTAAAACCACCGGCGAGATGAACCAATGAGTTCGTTATTCCCATCTCTTTAACAGCATTTTCAATATCGGTCATACCGGTAACATCACCGGTAAGAAAGGACAATTGACTTTCTGTGTTAGTGGGAAATTTTTTACGCATTGCCTCCACCTTTTCATCATTATGCAAAAAAGCATATACATGCCATCCATCCTGCAAAAGCTGCGATACAACCGGAATGCCTAATCCTCCGTCAGCGCCTGTTACCAATACATTTTTAGTTTTGTTATTCATAATTTCCAATTTATTTTAGCGGGACATTCAAAATTATAAGAAGTGCTGTGGTGCATATTTTTTCTTCTTAAACTAATACATCTTCCTCAAAGATGAACAACTAAAAAAAGAACTTAGCAGCTTAAAAGTATCAGATATTATGTACGAGAAACAATAGGTGTATGAAATTGAATTGCTCCTTTAAGATTCAGGAAGAGATTCCTTCCATTGTTCTCACGCTTAATATTTCATCTTCATTAAGGGGTATAATATCTGATTCTGATAGTAAGGCCACCGCTGTAGAATCTCCAACTGCATTAAAGGCTTCCAGAGAATAACCATCCTCCATATTTGAAGAAGGACGGTATTCCGCTGCGGTGGCTAAATCACCTCTTTTAAGCTTGCTATCAGGAATATCTTTTCCCCAACTTCACCTCAGCAAATAGCTCGTATTTCATTTTTTAATTTTTATCCGGATACATAGTAATAAATTTCGTTTGTCCGCTTTTATTTTCAATCATCTAAACGGTGAACACCTTGATGAATCTATTATCAGTTCCATAAAGTACTCCTTTTATTTCATACATATTGCCATATAATGAATTATCTATTAACACCGCATCCAAAGGCAGAATCTGAGCCCTCAAATCAAATTCTAAAATATCCCGGTTTCCGAAATCATACCCGACCTGTTTCAGCCATTTTGATTTATCATTCCTTTTTTATGCAACAACAAATAATTTATCAATTTGTCCTTAGAAATAAGGACTGATGGCGATCATTTCATTCTTAAAAAATTAAAAAATAATATGCCTTTTTTGTTTTTCATCATTATTCTAAGCTAATCAGGTGAACAAATTTAAGGAAATTTCTATATGTTTTTACATTTCCATACTTACACTAAAAAAATTAGTGCCTTATTCCTTAGGGATCAAACAATAACCACATTCACTATATATCAAGAAGTTTAAAAATAAATTTGGTTTGTATTACAAACTATTCTATATTCGCAAATCAGTTTGTAGTAATAATTTAAAAAGCTATTATGGAATTAGAAGACAAACCACTAAATCCGCAGGAAAGCCTCCTGCTGATAGAGAAATTTATCTCCGGCACGCGAGGCAATATCAAACGATCTGCTTTCGGATTTATCTTCTGGGGCATTCTGATCGCAGTTGCCTCGTTTGGCAATTACCTGCTCATGCTGATTATAAAACCGGAAATGGCCGGGCTTATCTGGCCGGTATTAACCATCGGCGGATTTATTGTTACGATGATCTACTATACGGCCAATCCAAAAAAAGATGGAGCTGTTTCCACCTTTGGCCATTTCTTTAAATGGTTGTTTTTATGTGGCGGCATCACTTATTTTTTATTTGTATTTCTGAGTGTGAAAGAGCATATTTCCCCCACTCCGTTTATGCTGGCGCTCACAGCACTTTTGATCACAGTGGCCGGATTAGCCATGCGGTTTAAACCCATGATTTTCGGTGGCATCCTGTTTTTTGTGGTTTCAATTATCAGCGTTTTTGTTATGCCTGTGAATCAGTTACTATTAGTGGGTGGCAGCTTTATCATAGGTTATCTGATACCTGGAATTTTATTGGTTAGGAAAAAAGAGGAGTAATGTTGAAAGAATTAGATCCGTTATTACATTCACAGATCAGGCTGGCTATTGTTTCTATCCTGATGGGCGTGGATGAGGCACAGTTCAATTATTTGAAGGAAAAGACAGAGACAACAGCGGGAAACCTAAGCTTTCAATTATCAAAGCTGAAAGAGGCGAATTACATAAAAGTAAGTAAGGGATTTAAAGATAATTATCCGCTTACCACCGTGCGCATGACCGCTAAGGGCAAAAAAGCTTTTGAAGAATATGTAATAACAATGAAACAATATTTACAATTATAAAATGCACCACATGAGAAGCAAACGTTTCTTTTTCGCCTGGCTGGCCGTTTATGCTTTCTGCAGCATTACAGGATATCTGGAGCATGATATCATCCTGCATAATGCTTATATGCGCTTAATGCCAACGATACATTCCAGCGATGTAAAAAGTAAAATATGGGCATTTATCATTTCAGCAATAGTAAGCACTTTCTTTTATACGCTGATTTATACCTCATGGAAAAAGAAAGGAACCATGGCGGAAGGATTAAAATATGGAGTATTTATCGGGTTGTGGATGTGGATAGTCATGACGATGAGAACGTATGCCAGCACGGATTTGATTCCTTTTTCTTTGATAACCCAATGGTTGATTTACGGTTTTATCCAGTATGCACTTTGTGGAATGCTGCTGGCGTTAGTTTATAATTATAAGAAACGATCAGTACAGACTTTGTCACCTATAGACGCATAGCTGATAAGGATATTTATAAGCTTACCACTTTGTCCTTTATTCATTTAATTAACAGTTTTGTAAACGAAAGGGATTCCAGTTTAAATTAAAGGATATAAAAAAGGAATTGACCGACAAAATAATAGGCTTCACCGATTCAATATTGATCTTGTTTTTGATTATTGATAATCTTGTACAAAATCATTCTCGTGAAATACATAATACCCATCCTGCTATCCATTCTTTCAGCCTTGCCCGCGCTTGCGCAGCATAAGGTCGGCGGTACGATTACAGACAACCATCATCATCCTTTAGCCGGAGCCAATATTTATCTGGAAGGAACTTTCGATGGCGCTACTTCCGCAGAGGATGGGACTTTTTCTTTCACCACTGATGCAACGGGGAAGCAGACTTTGCTAATCAGCCAGCTTGGTTTTCAGAAAGATTCCCTACAAATTCAAATAGAAAAAACGCCCGTTCATATACAGATAATTTTAAAAGAAAGTATCAATAAGCTGAATGCCGTAACTATTTCTGCAGGCAGCTTTTCTATCAGCGATAAATCGAAAAATACGGTGCTTTCTCCTTTGGATATTGTAACCACTGCAGGAGCTGCAGCCGATCCGATGGCAGCTTTACGAACGTTGCCGGGCGCTCAGCAAGTTCCCAATCAAACAGGATTGTTCATCCAGGGCGGAACCGGAGAAGAAACCAAGGCTTTCATTGACGGTATGGAAGTATTGCATCCTTTTTACAGCGCTACTCCTCAAATTGGTTCACGTGGCAGGTTTAATCCTTTTCTATTCAGCGGCACTCTATTCAGCAGCGGCGGTTATTCTGCTCAGTATGGAGGCGCTATGTCTGCTGCGGTCATTTTAACATCCAATGATTTACCGCAACAATCTTCGGCTACGCTCGGTGTTTCCAGTGTGGTTTTAAGTGGCGGCATTGATCAGTTGTCCAAAAACAAAAAGGCATCTTATGGAGGCGATATCAGTTATGTCAATCTTTGGCCTTATTTTCAGCTTGTATCACAAAAACAGGACTGGTCGCTTCCACCTTATGACCTGAACGCCGATGCTAATTTCCGCATTAAAACCTCTCCTACCGGCATACTGAAATTTTATGGTTATGCCGACTTTAATAAGCTTCAATTGGGCTACCCGGGAGTGGATCATCCGAACAGCAACGATATGTTTAGTGATAAAAATGCGAACGGTTATACGAATATGACCTATCAGGAATCTCTTGGAAAAAATAAAGACTGGAGATTATATGTAGGAACTGCTTACAATACCAATACCGATTGGATAAAAACCGGTTATCAGCCTAAAGGAGAATCTCCGGTATTGGACACCATTAAAGAATACACGCAACTCAGTGAAGGTAAATTCATGCTGACTCACCCTATCGGAGTGCTCTCCGATATTCGTTTCGGCCTGTCTTATCAATATGAGACCGATAATACGACTTATAGTCCTGCAGATACAACGGTATCAGCAGGATACACTTTTAAAAATAATCTGTATGATAATTATACGGCAGCTTTTGCAGAAACGGATTTGTACTTTACTCCAAAATTTGTTACACGCATCGGCGTTCGCGGGGAGTATTCATCTATGTTGAACAAATATGATCTCGCACCGAGATTATCACTGGCATACAAATTAGGAGAAGCCACGCAATTATCAGCAGCATGGGGAGATTTTTATGAAAAACCTGATAACCAATATCTGTTGTTTCATCCTGATGTGGGTTTTATGAAAGCACAGCATTATATTCTTACCTTTCAGCATATCAGTCAGGAATATACATGGCACGTAGATCTTTTTTATAAAAAATATTACAGCTTATTAAAAACAGTTCCTGATACCTCTACCACCGGATCCGGCTATGCCAGAGGAATAGAATTTTTCTGGAGAGACAGAAAGACTATCAAGAATGGCGATTACTGGATATCTTATACTTATTTAGATACCAAACGTAATTATCTTAACTATCCTTATGAAGTGCAGCCTCCTTTTGCGTCTAAAAACACCTTGAATGTAGTTTATAAGCAATTTATTCCTTCCATTATGACCAACCTGAGCGGAACTTATACTTTTGCCGGCGGTAAGCCCTATTATAATCCCAATAATCCGGAGAATAAATTTATGAGTGACCGTACGCCGCCTCTTAGCACACTGTCGCTAAGTGCGGCTTATTTGATAAAGGGGAAAAAGACATTTACCGTGTTAGTCTTTTCGGTGAATAATGTACTGGGTAGCAACCAGGTTTATGATTACCAGTTTTCACCGGATGGTAGTGAACGAATGGCTATCACAGCTCCTGCAAAACGTTTTTATTTTGTCGGCGCTTTCTTTAGCTTTGGCATTGACAGAAGCCAGGATGTGATTAATAATAATTTATAATAAAGGAAGAAGGAGTAAGGAATAAAGAATAACGAACATCGAATAACGAATAACGAATAAAGAATAAAGAACAAAGAATAACGAATAAGGAACAAGGGGTAATGAATAACGAACTAAGAACCAGAAACAATCTAACAACTAAATAATACAATTATGAAAAAGACATCTTTATTACTGGTGCTCCTTACGGTGGGGGCAAGTGCTTTTGCGCAAAGCAACAGCCAATATGAAGAGGCGATGAAAAAAAACATTTCCATATTGGATACCACGGAAAATCTGTTTGCATTAGAAACGGTAGCCAATAATTTTGAACGCATTGCCTCGGTTACCAAAGATCAGTGGCTGCCGTATTATTATGCGTCCCTTGCAAGAGTCCGTACTGCCTTTATGCAAAAAGATAAAAGTAAAATTGATCCTATCGTGGATCAGGCAAAAGTGTTGGCAGAAAAAGCAGATGCGTTACATCCTGACAATGCTGAAATGCTTTGCCTAAAGTCTATGCTCGCCTCTGCCCGAATAGCAGTGGATCCGCAGACCCGCGGTATGCAGTATGGGCCGGAAGCCGGGAAATTACTTCAGCAGGCAGAACAATTGTCACCTGGTAATCCACGGGTATCCTTGTTGCTGGGACAAAATGCATTTTATACTCCCGCACAATGGGGCGGTGGAAAAGAAAAGGCAAAGCCGCTGTTGGGAAAAGCATTACAGGAATATTCCACCTTTAAACCGGCAACTGATCTTTCCCCCAACTGGGGAAAAGGATTAGCAGAATATTTATTGGCGCAATGCAGTAAATAAAATAGAAAAGTAAAGCGCACAAAAAACCCTCTTCCGATATGAAGAGGGTTTTTCTTTTTCCTTTAAAAAAATTATCGTTATTGCTGTCCACTTTTCTTCTTAGCTGCTTCATACGCTTTCATCTTTGCCTCATAGGCTTTCATCTGTTGGATATAACTAAGCACCTGGGTTGCGGTCTGATTGCCTGGATTAATCTGAAGCGCTTTATTAGAAAGGCCCGTCGCCTTGTCATAGTCTTTTGCCTGTGCTGCCTTATAAGCCTGATTGGCATAAACATTGGCGGCTACCGAGCTCTTCGGATTTACTGTCAGCAATTTTTCCAGCGTTGCATCCAACTTAGCATTATCTCCCTGTGTGGCATAGCTCCCCACTTCGTATGAATAAATAAGCTCAAGAAGTTCCGTTTTCCCTTTCAATTCCTCCGGCTTTTGCAAACTGAGATATTTATCAAATGCAGGGATGGCGGTCCCTTTGAAGGCAGTATCCTGCGCTCTCTGGCACATACCTATATAATAATATCCGGAAGGCTGATCTGGAAATCTTTTAGTAAAAGCCTGCCATGTTTCCAACGCTTTGCTATAGGAACCCAATCCCTTTACAGCAGCGCCATATTGCGTAAAAGCACGGTAATAATAATCTGATAAAGCCAGTTGAGAAGTATCAGCCACCTTAAACAATTTGTCATACCATAAATTGGCGGCTTTAAAATTATTATCAGTAGATAACTTTTTCGCTTCGTCTCTTATAAAATTGAGATTGGTGGACGTATCCTTATCCACGAATTTATTAAGATAAACCAACTGCATGGAATCATTACCTAATTTTTCCATTACATCAGCATAAAACTTATAATCTTGCGGTATTACTTTATCCGTATCCTGGCGTTGGAAATAGGTATCCATATTTTTCTTGGCATTTAAAGAATCTCCTTCCGAAAGGTCGCTATAAGCTATTAGCTTATAAAGCCGGGTCTTAGTATCAGCATTTATAGGTTGATTCATCAGGTCATTGGCCTGGTCAACGGCATCCTTGAATTTACCTTGTAAGTATAAAACGTCCACCAAATTTACTTTGGCATTTAACGGATCATCCGTAAGTGTCATATATTTATTCAGATTATCCTGTGCTTTGGCAAGGTCACGAACACGATAATAAGAGAACAATTGATAAAAGGCAGGCCCAAAATTCGGATCAGCGCTCACGGCTTCATTCCAGTCCTGCAATGCAAGGCTGTCCTGTCTTGCCTGGCTCCATAAAATACCTTCATCATAAAATGCAGCGGCATATTTAGCATCTTTTGCCTGGGCAGTTTCATAGTTTGTAGCTGCTTTGCCGCCGCCATCAGGCAGGTTGGCATATACATTTCCTAAAGCAGTATAATCTGCAGCCGTCATTTCATACTTACGGTTCTTCCGGTCATTCTTAAATTGCTCTACCAAATCTAGCGCATATTGTGCATCCGCTTTCGGTGATAAGGCGGTTGCCTGCAAAATGGCACGCACTACATCAAAATCACGGCCTTTGGACACGTCCCATGCTTTCTGAAAAGCCTGCTTCGCTCCCGTGAAATCTTTATTTACTATAGCCATTCTCCCCATCCCCACATAGTTTAAAGCAGAATTGGGGTCCACCTGCAGCCCCTTTTGGAAGTCAGCTTTTGCCGCATCATTGTCATCTAACCCCATATCAGCCAAGCCCAAATAATAGTAAGCGTCGGCATCCGGCTTGGAAGAAATTATTTGTTGCAAAGTCTTCTTAGCTGTCTGGTACTTTTGATAATACAGGTCCTGTTGGGCATCTTTAACAGACTGGGCAAAAACAGCCTGCATCGTAAACAACAGCAATGCAGCCAGCATACACATCTTTGTTTTCATTGTTCTCATTTTTTGTTTTGTTTAATTTTATTCAATAGTGGCTTGTTGTATTTGAATGTTCAAATTTAATGGATATAATCTTTCTTTACCAATAATCATTTGTCCTTTGTTCCCTCCTAAGAAATTTGCAAAACCTGTGCCTAATCCAAAATAAGGCTGGCGCAATACAAAGTAAACCGTACGGGTAAGCGGATAGCTCCGGAATGCAATATACGCCTGATAAGGTTTAAAATAATAGCTGATATATTGTGGGCTCTGCGGATTAAAGCCCTGATTCTGACTCAAATAATTGTAAGTGGAATCGCCCATGATTCCAACTACTCTTATCTTTTGTAAAAAGCTAAGTCCGGTAGAGTCAAAAGGATTAGAAACCCAGCTTACCCCGATTACGCCCAGCGCATTTTTATGTTGCGACACATAATTTACCACATTAGCACAACCATTAGCAGCCATTGCATAAGAAGGCAAGGGCTGCCCATGATTAACGGAATCTACCACGTATCTGACCAGGCTTGAGTTCTGTTCATCGAAAACCAAGCTGTACTTCCGGGGGTTATTTTTCCCATCCATCAGATCCCTTATTTCGTGCATCGTCATTAAAGTATCCGGATTCGAAGGATTCACAATTAACGCTACGGCATCTCTTGCTATTGCCCTGCTTTTGATGGGCATGTGCAATTCCTTGAAATACTTTGCTTCCGAAGGATTCAACTCACGCGTGACAATAACTAATCTGGCGCTGTCATTAATTAAATCTTTGAAACAATCTCCTTCTGATTTATATTCAGCTATAATATGCGCCGTTGGATTAAGCGCCTCGAAAACGCTGATTTCCGTATCTATCAGAGGTTGAAAGGACTCATCCACACTGATCTTAATAGTACCTGAAGTAGGAGTATCAACGGTGCTATTTTTTTTATTTTTACACCCCCATCCTGTTAGCAGGAAAAGTAATACAATATATAAAGCCGGTTTCTTCATTTCTTTTAAAAAATATGTTTAATCCCTCTGAATATGCGAAATAATCCATAGAGGATCAATAAAATCGCCAACGACCACATAAAAGTCCTGGAAATAACTACACTGAAATCAATCCCAAACTTTTTTGCCATCATTACCAACACACCGCATGCAATGTACAACAACCCCATTGCTATGTCAAAAATCATTCTAAACTGCACATAGGCCTTATTCTGCCTGTTCCTCTCCTTTATATTCATAAGCAATTTTGGCAATTAAGTTCGCAATGTTACAAAAAATTTATTTTCTTTTCCAAAAAAGGCTATGTTGCTACATTTTCGTTCCTAAATACCTGTCTTTTTGTTATTTCACCTTTTTCTTAGAACAGGTTATGAATTACCTTAGTTTATAAATAAAGATGTAAGGTTTGTTAAATTTCCATAAATAAAATTATATGAAGCTACTAATGGTATGCCTCGGTAATATCTGCCGTTCTCCACTTGCCGAAGGTATTTTAAAGAAAAAGATTAAAGAAAATCATCTCGACTGGGAAGTGGATAGCGCCGGAACAGAGTCTTATCATGTTGGAGAAACGCCGCATCCGCTTGCGCAGAAAATTGCCGTACATCATGGTATAGATATTTCCGGCCACCGGGCAAGGCGTTTTTCAAAAAGTGATCTGGAAAAATTTGATAAAATATATGCTATGGCAAAAGATGTTTATGAAGAAATGAAATTCATTGGTGGGAAAAATACGAACATGCAAAATATCGATCTTTTTCTGAATGAAGTATCACCGGGTAAAAACCTTTCTGTACCCGATCCCTGGTATGGAGGTGAAGAAGATTTTAAATACGCTTACAAACTAATGGAAGAAGCCTGTGACAAAATTATTCTGAAATATGGGAGGCAAAATTCCGGACCGCTCCCACTTTAAAATATCGGGAGAACGGCCCGGCTCACGTTGAAATCATTCACCATCTTATTTCAACCAAATCCTGCTGATTATTGATTTCAAAACTTTGTACTTCCTGGCCATCATTAGCCGATTTCGTTATAGCTAACGATGAGTCATCGAACTGAACTTGTGACAAGTCAGGAAACCCATGCAAAACAAATTGTATCTTTTGAAAACGGCTTTCATAGCTGCCGGTCACTTTGCCTAAATCAATCGTTTTATTTTGTGGTAAGAACGAAATCAATCGTTTATAATAATCTCCTTTTTCGTAGTTATAGGTTGTGCCGTCATCCTCATAATAGGTAAAATTGCTGCTGTCTTTTCCGTACCAGATGTTTAGATATAAGATTCCGTTCCCTTTTTGTGCCGTACTTTCAATCACGTTTTGCATCGGTATAATAGCACCGGCTTTTACAAATACGGGTAAGTTGTCTAATGGCGAAGGAACATCATAAGCCGTACCACCTTTTAATTTTTTACCGGATGAGTATCTGTACCATTCTCCTTCAGGAAGATACACTCTTGATATCATCTGTTCACTTGTAACCGGGGCCACCAGAATATTTTTACCAAATAAAAATTCATTTTCAAAACGTTGATCATAAATAGGAGTGTCATAGGTATAATGGATGGCCAGGCTGCGATTGACAGGCATACCATTCTGGCTTGATTCATAAAATGTACTGTAAATATAAGGTAGCAGCCGGTATCGTAACTCAATATCTTTCCGCATTTGTGGTTCGGCATATTCTCCCCATGCCCACGGTTCATGATGGGTGTTGCCTTTGGCAGTATGATTACGGAACATCGGCATAAATGTTCCCAAAGACATCCATCGCAACATTAATTCCGGAGTAGGGTTTCCACTAAACCCGCCCACATCCATGCCCACAAAAGGCATTCCGGTTAGTCCCATGCTGCTGATCAGCCTGAAACCTAAAAGCATGTGCTGATCGGTGGGATTATTATCGCCGGTCCACATGGCAGAATAACGTTGAATACCCGAATAAGCAGCCCTGCTAAGAATAAACGGCCTTTTACCATCCATTAATTCTTTAGTTCCATTGTAGGTGGCTCGTGCCATTTCCATTCCGTACACATTACGGGCCTTTTTTAGCGTTTCAATATTTTTCCCTTCACCGAATTCAATCAAAGGTGGAATATCCTGTCCCCATGCCGAAGGCTCGTTCATATCATTCCAGAAGCCCGTAACGCCATCATCAACTAATATTTCAAAATTATTGCCCCACCATTGGCGAACATCCTGGCGGATAAAATCAGGGAAATGACTGCGTCCTGCCCATACGCTTCCGGTATAAAATCTGCCATCCGGGTATCGTGCAAAATAACCATGCGCCCTGCCTGTCAGATAGGGCTCATAACCATCGGAATCAATTTTTATACCCGGATCAATGATGGTGGCCAAATGAATGCCCATCGCTTTGAGGCTATCCGTCATGGCTTTGGGATTGGGAAATGTGCTTGGATTCCAGGTAAAAACCCGGTAGCCATGCATATAATCAATATCACAATATATCATATCACACGGGATGGTGTCTTCCCGCATTTTATGCGCAATGTCCATCACTTGCTGCTGACTCATATAGCTGTAACGGGATTGCTGATAACCCAATGACCATATTGGCGGCATATTGATACGCCCGGTAAGCCAGGTATAATCTTGTAATATCCCCGCAACCGTGGAGGCGCCGAAGAAATAATAATTCATCGCCCCCCCTTCCGCACCAAAAAATGACAGGGTGCTATCAGTAGAAGTATTGAAATTAAAGAAGGATTTATAGGTATTATCAAAAAATATCCCATATACTCTTCTATTGTGAATGCCCATATAAAAAGGCATGGTAGAATAAATCGGATCCTGATTGATATCGTATCCGTAAGCATCCGTATTCCAATTCACATAAGCATGTTGTGCACGATTCAGCGGGCCTGTTTTTTCACCCAGTCCGATAAATTTCTCATCCGGGGAGGATTTCCGGTAATCGGTCACTTCGGCGCCCTGCCATTCCACACCCAGGTTCGGATCATCACCATTCAGCCACTGTCCTGCCGCATTATAAAATTCAATGCTCAATGGTTTTTTATGAACTAATATCTTAAGAGAATTGGTAGTCAATGTCAGCACATCAGGAGAATGAGTGATTTGCGTAAAAGAAGATAAGGGCCGGCGGATAACAGCCCAGGAAGAATCTTCCGGAGTGGCTTTCTGAGTAATGCGCACGCTGATAATAGTAGGCGAATAATCCTGTATGCTCACTACTGCATTGGAGGCCTTGATAACAATGCCATGATCTTCTTTTTTAAAGCTTTGAAAATCCCCCAACCTGTGGCTGATTAGCGCATCCTGTGCGAAAAGGGGTTGCAAAAATATTCCCATAAATAACAAAAAGAGTAGCGCCCATTTGCTTTTCATAATGTGTATATTTTACGCAAAGTAACACAAACTTATCTGTTTCTCAATAATTTTTTTGAATTAGGTACTTAGTTCTCGTTAATCAAGAAATCATGGCATTGCCAAAACGACCTTAGGAAAATGACGTTAAGAAATTTGCAAAATGGAGCGTTAAACGGAAAATAAGATTGGATTTGGGTGAATGCTGAGTATTACAAAGGTCTATTATAGATTAAAAGCCAATCGGAGCATTATTTTCCGTAGCGGAATGGAGCAAATTTTAGTCATTTTTCGACAGTCTTGAATTTTCTTTGGTTCTTTCTTTGGTTCAAGCCAAAGAAA
>SCQV01000470.1 GCA_004299085.1 Chitinophagaceae bacterium
ATTAAATCCTATTTTTCTTTATCTATTTTATTCAATCCTAATTCCTTCAAATCCACATCCTCTTCTTCCAGTGCAGTCCACATTTTACCATCCCTCCTCGCTTTCTTCAGTAATGATTTTTCCATCCATAACAGCAATGCCGGCAAAATAGTCAGGTTGGCAACCATAGCGAGTATTAAAGTAAGCGAAGTCAGCCAGCCTAATGCACGGGTTCCTCCAAAGCCGGAAAAACAAAAAATCAGAAATCCCGCAAACAAGATCAACCCGGTTAAAATGATGCTTAATCCCGTATTATGAATAGTACTTTTGACCACTGCAGAAATATCATGATTAAAATGGTGGATTTCCTGCTTAAAATTCACCAAGAAGCGAATCGTAACATCAATAGAAATTCCCAATGCAATGCTGAATACTAAAACTGTTGAAGGCTTTAATGGAACCCCCACCCATCCCATGACGCCGGCTGTAACTATCAGAGGAATCACATTCGGGATCAGCGAAATGATAAGCATTTTCCATGAGCGGAATAAATAGAGCATGCAAAAAACAATTAAAATAAAAGCAAGGATGATACTGTCTATCAGTCCGTTGATAATAAAACGGCTGCCTTCTAAGAAAATAATGCTGGTACCGGTAAACGTGATTGTATAATGCGCCGTATCAAATATTTTATCGGCACTTGCTCTCAGAGAATCTATCAGTCCCGGAAGCCTTGCTGTGCCAATATCTGCCATATCCACACTAATGCGAGCCACTTCCCGGCTGCTGTCCATAAACGATGATATTAGTTTTGAAAAATTAGAGGAGCTGTCCGCACCTTTCATTTGCAGATAGGGCGCCAGAAAAGCGATATCAAACTGATTGGGAAGCGCGAAGTCGCTGCTATCTCCCAAATAAAAAGCCTGCCGCGCAAATTTAATCCCGCTCACAATGGATAAAGGACGAGACAATTCAGGATGTGTGGAAATGTCTTTTGTAAACTTGTCAATTTTCTCTAAAGTGCTTAAACGCGAAACACCCATTTTGTGTTTCGTGTCCACCAATATTTCCAAAGGCATCACTCCATGAAAATTGGCTTCAAAGAACTTAAGGTCTTTATACACTTTATCTGATTGTGGCATATCATCCACAATATATCCGACCGCGCTCAACCGCCACAATCCGATAATAGCAAACACAATAATTAAGACTGTCCCTCCATACACCCAACCGCGATAATCAAATACCAGCTTTTCAAGAAACAATAATACTTTTCTTATCGGGCGGCTGTCTAAATAGCTGGTATGCTTTGTTTTCGGCGACGGTAAAAAGCTAAGTACCGATGGTAAAAAGATGATGGAAATGACAAATAAGAACATAATATTCAAACCGGCCACAATTCCAAATTCTTTAAGAATAGCACTGCTGGTAAAGAAGAAAACACCAAAACCAATCGCTGCGGCCAGGTTAGTAAATAAAGTTACAATGCCCATCCGCTGTATCATCCTTACCAGTGATTTTATTTTATTTCCATGCTCTGCATATTCACTGTGGTATTTATTTAAGAAATAAACACAATTGGGTATCCCAATCACTACAATCAAAGGTGGGATAAGGCCGGTCAATATTGTCAGCTTATAACCTAAAATAACGACCGTTGCCAGAGACCATATAACACCCATCAGCACCACCAGCATGGAAATAATCACTGCGCTGACAGACCGGAAAAAGCCAAAAAGGATGAAGGCTGTCAGCAGAAATGAACAAAGCAGAAAAATGCGCAGTTCGTTAGATATTTTTTCAGTAACCACCGTCCGGATCAAAGGTAATCCGCTCAGGTGCACGTCAATATTATTTTGCTGTCCAAACTGCTCAGCCGTCTTTTGAATTTTATCGATCACCTGCTTACGGGCGGAAGAATTCAATACTCCTTTATTTATTCTCACTGCCATGAGGTAAGCATGGGTGGAAGGATCATACAATAATCCGCGATAAAACGGTAAGGATAAAAAAGTATTCTTAAGACTATCCAATACTGCTTGATC
Source organism: Chitinophagaceae bacterium (assembly GCA_004299085.1). Lineage (GTDB taxonomy): Bacteria > Bacteroidota > Bacteroidia > Chitinophagales > Chitinophagaceae > FW021-bin31. Next base: position 2,025 of record SCQV01000470.1, read on the forward strand.
CGGCGGCAAGGAAGAAAATATGGGTCTGGCTTCCAGCCGCTGTATGCTGTCATTTTTTAGCAGGTTAACAGCCGTAGGAATACTTAATACATTTTCAACGGAAGGAATATGTTGAATGGTTTGACTCAATTGATAATAACCACTAAAAAAATCTTCTTTGAAAAAATGATCGGTCTTCACTCCAATCACCAGAAGATTACCGTCCTCGCCGAATTCTTTCTTAAAAGCAAGATATTCCTTGTACTTGGGGTTATTGACCGGTATAGCTTTTACAAAATCATAAGAAAGCTGTACCTGCGAAGCTTTATAGGCTAAAAAAGCCGTGACAGCCAGTAATCCGGCAAGCAGTGGGATCCTATATTTCAGCACTAAGCCTGCGAGGCGCTGCCACATAAATTCAAAATAGAAATAATGACTAAAAGATTTTCAACGGGCGAAGATACTCAGAAAGCGTTAGACTTCCCATAGAGGAATGACAACAGCAAACCGTGATGTGATGAATGGCAGGTGATACGTTTACTTCAACACCATTTCAATATGCGGAATACCATCTTCTAAGAATTGCCCGCCCTCCCTTTGAAATCCGAAAGAGTGGTAAAATTCCTCCAGATAACATTGTGCAGCGATACGGATAGCTCCCTCCCCATACATCCTGCGGGCAATTTCAATGCTTTCCTGCATCAATAATTTCCCAATCCCCTGCCCTCTCACTTCAGGAGCTGAAATGATACGACCCATAGCCGCTTCCCTGAAATAATCCCCGGGTGCAAATAATCGTGAATAAGCTACCAGCAGATTATGATACCATCCCATTAAGTGAAAGGCCTTCTGATCCTTGTTATCCATATCCAGGTAAATACATTTTTGCTCTACCACAAAAACCTTGCTTCGTAAAAGCAATACCTGGTATAATTCTTTGGCCGTAAGCCGCTCGAAAGGCTTTAGCCCCCAATTTATTTCTTCAGAAACCGACATAATATCAAATATCAAAAGTCAAATGTCAAACATCATAGATC
>SCQV01000471.1 GCA_004299085.1 Chitinophagaceae bacterium
ATAAGAGAATTCATGAAGTAAATGATCCGCTGGGGAAATATGTGGACCTGGTGGCGTTTAATGAGTACTTAGGCTGGTATGGAGGTCTGCCCGATAAATGTCGTACTGCCAACTGGGGAACACCTGATGATAAGCCGTTATTTATCAGCGAAACAGGTGCAGGAGCGAAGTATGGATTTCATTCGGATTCTCTGACACGGTTTAGCGAGGAATATCAAAAATGGTATTACGAAGAACAGATAGCGATGCTGAAGAGGATGCCGGATAATTTTGTGGGATTATCGCCTTGGGTGCTGAATGATTTCCGATCCCCTAAGCGAAATAATCCTGCTTTCCAGAATGGATGGAACAGAAAGGGACTTTTTGATAATCAAGGGCATAAAAAAGAAGCTTTTTATGTCCTTAAAAAGTATTACCAAGGAATGGAAATCAAACATCCGGATGAATAATATCTATTCGCCGTGATACAAGAAGAAGATAGATTGAAAGTTATAGTTAATTGAAGTATTATCAAATGTTTTACCGTATTAGGTGATGTACCTGACGAAAGATTTCAACCTTATTAACCTTAATAGAAAGTATATACAGTTAAAGATTCCGACCTTATTACCTTATTTTGGCAATATCCTCAACAATCTAATAAGGTTTATGATAGGGGGGATTCTTTAGTCCACTAAGGTTATAAGGTTTGATAGTTGAGAATAGCCTAAAATAATTAAAGTTATAAATTTGAAATAATGAAGCATCAAAAATTTTTTACGAGATTAGCTTTCTCCTTTTTGTTATTAACCTTATTTGCCGTATTTATTAGTTACAATAAAGTCTCCGCGCAGAAGCATGCTTTTGCACTAAACGACAGTGTTTTCTTGTTAGATGGGAAACCTTTCCAGATCATATCAGGAGAAATGCATTATACCCGTATCCCGAGAGAGGCTTGGAAAGCGAGAATGAAAATGGCAAAGGCTATGGGACTGAATACGATCAGCACCTATGTTTTCTGGGATGTACAGGAACCGCAGAAAGGAGTTTTTGATTTTAGTGGCAATGCTGATATAGCAGCCTTTGTGAAAGATGCGCAGGAGGAAGGACTGTGGGTTATTCTGAGACCCAGCCCTTACGTGTGCGCAGAATGGGAATTCGGCGGCTATCCTTATTGGCTGCAGAATGAAAAAGGGCTTGTCGTTCGAAGCAGGAATAAAAAGTATATGGCGGATTATGAAGCTTACATTAAAGAATTAGGTAAACAATTAGCTCCTCTCCAGATAACTCATGGTGGGAATATCATTCTGATACAGGTAGAAAATGAATATGGCTCCTACGGCGATGATAAGCAATACATGACAATGAATGAAAGGATGTTCCGCGAGGCTGGCTTTGATGATATATTATATACCTGTGATCCTCCCCAAGCTATGAATAACGGTTACCTACCCGGCCTGCTGCCTGCTGTCAATGGATTGGATCAGCCGGAAAAAGTAAAAGCAATCATCAAAGCGCATCATGACGGTAAAGGACCTTTTTTTATTTCAGAATGGTATCCGGCTTGGTTTGACTGGTGGGGTGCACCGCACCATACCGTGCCGGCAGAAAAATACGCAGGAAGACTGAATGCAGTATTGGCAGCCGGTATCTCCATCAACGTTTATATGTTTCATGGCGGTAC
>SCQV01000472.1 GCA_004299085.1 Chitinophagaceae bacterium
TCAAGGTCTTCAATATCATGCCCGGGAATACCACTGATGATACTGCTAAAACGGGGATCAGCATGATATACGGTGATATTACTTAGCCGGATTCTTCTGCATTGGCCGATAGATAAGCTGTCCGGCGCACGCATCCTGGCACCCAGGCGAATAAATATCGGTGAATTGGTGATATCCCGCATCGTAATATTATCAATGCTTACATCTTCCAGCTCAGCACCATCCACCGTTTCCAGCGCCAGTCCGCGGCAATAATCAAATACGCAATTGGAAATGGTAATATTTTTAAAACCACCGTTGGATTCTGTTCCCATTTTTATTCGCCCGGTAGGTGTTCCATGCGAATACTTTTTGTAATCTCTTTTATAAGTTCCATCCAATAAGGTTCCTTCATCAAAGCCACTGACTATACAATTCGTGATGGTAACATCTTCCGTAGAACGCGCGTAACCTAAAGCAAACGAGCTTTTCAGGCATATCCCATCATCAAAAGGAGAATTGATAGTACAGTTGGAAACGTGTACTTCATGACAGCAGTCAATATCCATTCCATCCCGGTTGGTATCCATCTTCACATTATCAATGGTAAGATTATCAACACCTGTAGCCAAAATCCCAAACCATCCGCCGTGTTTTATAGTTATATCACGTATGTTTACATTCCTGCAAAGTAGTAAGGCGATAGATTTGTTGGCACGATTATCCCCTTTATGTCCGCTGCGCACTAATCCTTTTCCCCAGATTATGCCTTGTCCGATAATAGCAATGTCATGCAGCTTTTCACCCCATATCAGGCTGTTATGAAAATGACTATGGCCATAATCCTGGTATTGATCATTGATAGCAGGCTCGGGCTTATCATATTCGGAAGAATCCGCTTCCGGCGCTGCTATAATCGTTGCCCCCTGATCAATGTATAAAGTAATATTACTCTGCAAATGGATGGAGCCGGTCAGGTAATTTCCCGCGGGAAAATAAACGGTGCCCCCACCGTTTTCGGACGCTGTTTCAATAGCCTTATTGATGGCTTTGGTATCCAGATGATCGCCGTTGCCTTTTGCGCCATAATCACGCACGTTATAAAATGATGAAACATCTGAGACAGGTGATGCCAACATGGATAACGGAAAACTTAATGCCAGCAGCATGCAAAAAAAGCGAGGAAAATAATTAAATGGTTTGTTTATCATGTTTATGGATTATTTATTAAAATTATAGTTCTTACTCTATTATGAAAAATAATTTTTTATTCGCATTGCCACCAAGTCCACTACGATTCACAACGTATCGTATTACAGTCAATCACACTTCATGTACTTTTAGTGTCTTCGTGGCATTTTTAAACTTTTTGGAGTGAACTCAGTTTTTTATAATTTGAATTGTCACCAGCCGGTATTTTGCGGATAGGCAGGACCCGTAGTGACCGCATCAATCTGCGACTGCGGAATAGGCCGAAGCACATCAAAAGGCTGAATATTAGGAGCGGCCGGCGGATTATGCTGTTGCACTCTTTCAACTAATTGATGAGTCCGAACAAGATCAAGCCACCGCGTCGTTTCTCCGCACAGCTCACGGGCACGTTCATCCAGGATAAAATCAAGGGAAAGTTGTCCTGCAGTGATATCCATAGCCGCGGCGTTGCCGGTTGGATAGGCTGCCCTTTCTCTGACAGCATTAATATATTGAACCGCATCTGCCGCATCTCCCATTTCATATAAAGCTTCAGCAGCGATCAGGTAAGTTCCTGCTAATCTATAGACGATGATGGGCCTGATAGACGGTGCATTTTGATCAGAACGTTTGGTGTCGAAATATTTGGTCATAGCGGGAGATAGTGCAATCGAATATTTTCTCGGAGGTATCAGTAAATAGGGAGCGGCAGCTATCTGAGCATCTGTCACATTATAACCCGGCATATAAATGGCTGTATCCCCTAATGCAAACTTAGGTTGCCCCGACACCGCATCTGCCGGAGCCCCCGGTGGAAGAGGATTTGGCCAAACAGGAATACCTGCGGGATTATTACACAACCACACGGTTTGAAAAGTCTTATGGTACCGGGTATCATTTTGTCTTTCGGCAAAAGCAGTATCTAATAGCCAGAGTGTAGGCACCTCTCTGATATACGGGCGGCCATAAAGTGTGGAACGCTGCATTCCGGGAACTCTTTCATATTGTGGAACCCATAAATGACAATACAAGTTATCCGGACCGCTGCTGTTTTGCTTTGGTGAACCATTATACGCCAGGTCTGAGGTATGTTGCACCGACCAAAGCACTTCCTTGTTTGCCTCATTTCCTTCCCTGAATACATCTCCAAAATCAGGCAGTAACCCTATTCCCAAAGACGGTGCATCATTAATCAACCCGATAGCTTCTGAGGCGGCATTTTTAAAATCATCGGGTTGCTTGGCAGAAGAATAACCCCTTGTCAAATAAACTTTTGCCAGTAAATGGCGTGCGGCGGCGCCGGTTGCCTTGCCGGGCAATACTCCATTCTGCTGAGGACTGGGTGGAAGTACCTTGATGGCGTCTTCCAAATCCTGAATAATGAAATTATAGACGTCCGCCATAGGAGCGCGGGTTGCTGAAGTAGTCGGAACGGATTGAAAATGCTCATTTAATGTAACATCACCCCAGAACTGAACCAGAATAAAATAGTATTGGCCACGAAGGAATTGGGCTTCCCCTATCATTTCATTTTTGGTGGTGGAATCAATGCCGGCTACTTTAGATGCAAAATCTATAACGGCATTGCATGTATTAATGTAGGTGTAACAGGTATTCCACACGCTGCTGACATTTCCATCGGAGCTGGTAAAGCCACTGGTGTATTCATTAATGCTGGCGGTACCGTCAATCCCCCTTTTCCACATATCAGTACCTGCCAAAGTGAGATGGAAGTAAGCCTGCGGACCCCATATATTCCGGGTACCTGCGTATGCAGCATCCAATCCCTGTTGTAGCCCCTGCGCTGTTTTAAGAAAAGCAGGGGTCAACGATCTTGGGTTTTCTGCCAGTTTTTTATTGCAGCTTCCTGTTAAAATCAAGGCCACCATCAAAATATATATATAACAAGATTTATTTTTCATTGCTTTCAATTTAATGTAATGATTAGAAAGTAACCCTCACCCCAAATAGCATAGACCAATTGGAAGGAGTGTCTATATCCACGTTTTGCGTAGTCTCGGGATCCATACCATGATATTTGTTCACGAACGGAGAGAACAAATAAAAAGGTGCATTAGCAGTAGCATATATATAGAAATTCCCAAGCCCTGTCTTCTTTAAGAAAGAAGGAGGCAGGTGATATCCCAGGCTCAGGCTGCTGATTTTAAGGTATGTTCCGCTGAAGTAACCCAATAGTGAATTATAAGGTGTTCTGGTAGTAGCCGAATTGGGTTTAGGATAATAATTTTGATGATTAGTAGGGGTCCAGTAATCCACATTCAGGTTATTATAATTGCCCTGAAAAGTATTGACATAGCCTCCGCCATACAAGGTGCTATAGATCATTCCTCCCACTCTGGCAAACATAACCGAGGTAAAATCAAATCCTTTGAACGCCAAAGTATTCGTCATTCCTCCTTCCCATTTAGGCTGGTTAGACCCCAAAATAATCCGGTCATTCGCATTTATTTTCCCATCTTGATTGACATCAGCAACCCGGATAGTTCCAATAACAGCACTTGACCCATTGACGGTCTGGCCCAGCGCTTTAGCCTCTGCCGAATCTTTGGATGTATTTTGCCAAATACCCACCCGCTTATAATCATAATAAGTCTGAATGGGATGACCCACAAACCACCCATCCGCCACATCATTTTTTACCCCATTGGCCAATTCGGTGATCTCACCACGGTTAAGATACACATTCAGGTTAGTGGTCCATCTGAATGTATTCCGGCCATTTCCGTCAGCATTGACGGAAGACAAAGTCAGTTCAATTCCTTTATTTTCCGTTTTGCCGATATTAATCAATATGGCATTGGGTATGCCGGAAGTAGCCGGTAATTTTTCCGGCAATAATAATGAGTTGGTATATTGATGATAAAAGTCTAAAGATCCGCTCAATCTGTCATTAAAAAAGCCAAAATCAACTCCAACATTGAGGGTAGAAGTATATTCCCAGGTGAGATTTGGGTTGGGTGCGCTGGAAGGGTATGACCCAATGGTGGTTACGGAACCATAGTTATAATTAACGGCCGTTAAGGCGCCTAATGTTTGATAAGGGCTGATGGCCGAATTGCCCACTGATCCATAGCTGGCACGTAATTTTAGCTGGCTGAACGTATGTGACTCTTTTAGAAAAGGCTCATTGATCAGGTTCCAGGCCAGCGCGGCAGAGGGGAAAAAGTGAAATTTATTTCCCGGCGCCAGCACCGATGAGCCGTCAGACCGCATGGTAAGGGTAGCGAGATATTTATCGGCAAAGCTGTAATTCAATCTTCCCATGTAGGAAATAATATCCCATTTTGAATAAGAACCTGAGCCGACTAAGTTAGAGCCGTATTGTGGTTCATAATATTGCAGAAAATCTGCGGCAATATCATTGTTGCTGAAAGAAGTTGACCGGCTTTCGGATTGCTGCAAGCTGTACATTCCCGTAAAATTGACCTTGCTTTTCCCAAAGGTATGGTTATACAACAAGAGGTTTTCAATGGTATAATCCGTGCTAAAGCTGGAATTGTTTGTGGAGGTGGATAGTCCTCCTAAATTATTGGAAGTGTTGCTGCCATAGAAATTACCATACATATAGCTTCGTATATCCGCCCCCGCATTCAGGCGGTAGGACAACCCGTCAAATAAACGGGCCTCCAGATAGAAGCTGTTAAAGGTCGAAAGCTGTTTCCAATTTTCCACTTCGGCCCCCGGTAGAAAATTATCTAATGGATTCCATACCTGGTTAGCGCTTCCTGGCACAAAACCAATGAGTACCTTTCCCGCGCTATCATAGGGAGAAGACATCGGGCTGGCCCTTAAAACCTGTCCCATCGGGTTAAAGTTTTCGCCATTGGTTACAGTAAAACTGTTTAAAGAACTAAGCCCAATAGTTACAAATTTCCCCAAATGCTGATCAATAGATGCCTTCAGTGAATAACGCTCAAAGGACTGGCCCAGGTAAATACCCGTTTCTTTATGATATCCTCCCGAAATATCATATTGGGTATTTTCTGTCCCACCTGATACTCCAAGATGATGATCGGTCATAAATCCGGTTTGATAAACCAGTTTTTGCCAATCGGTATTTCTTCCTGTTTTAATACCCTGAAGTTCTTCAGGGGCAAAGAACCCATCGGTTAGCAGGGCAGGATCATCAATACCCGTATAGGTCCCGGGATTACCATTCAAACGAGCCCATTTTTTTAGCATTTCAAACTGCGGTGCATTCATCACAGGAAATTCTCCATAAGCTTTGGTGAATCCAGCATAACCGCTATAAGTAACTACCGGCTTACCTATCCTGCCGCGCTTAGTAGTGATAAGCAACACCCCGTTAGCTCCGCGGGAACCATAAATAGCGCTTGCAGATGCATCCTTCAGGACATCCACAGAAGCAATATCATCAGGGTTAATGTCGTTGATGTCTCCGTCAAAGGGAATGCCGTCAAGCACGATCAGGGGTGAATTAGAAGCCTTTAATGACCTGGAACCGCGAATCCTGATCACAGGCTCTGCACCGGGTTTACTATTGCCCCCATTCTTCTGTACATCAATTCCGGCTCCCAACCCTTGCAAGGACTGGGCTAAATTAGCCGATGGGATATTCTGAATAGCATCCGATTTAATGGTGCTGATAGCGCCGGTTACATCCGCTTTCTTCTGCGTACCATAACCCACCACCACCACTTCATTTAACCCGGTATTCTCTGCTTTTAATACAATATTAAATAGCGTGTTTCCCCCGACTGTTTTTTCAAGTGTAGTATATCCGACGGAGGTAAATACCAGTACAGATTGTTCCTCAGGAACAGATAATGAAAAGTCTCCATTATTATCAGTAATGCTACCGGTTTGTGTATGTTTCACCTGAACACTGACACCGGCAAGCGGCTCCCCGTTGGCATCTGTAACTCTTCCACTTATTTTAATGGGTGCTGAAACGGTAGCCTGGCTCACACGACTCTTGACTTCTATAACGACCGTTTTATTAATGATGTGGTAAGTCAGCGGCTGATTTTTCAGGCTCTCGTCCAAAGCCTCTTTCAAAGAAACATTCTTTACATCAATGCTGACCGGCGCCGCTTGACGCAAAGCACGGTTACTGTACAAAAAATTATATCCGGTCTGCCGGCGGATATCTTTAAAGATGTGCTCCATCGGAGCATCTTTTTGCGACAGGGTGACCTTTTGCTGGGCAACCCCCTCAGCCTTGACTTGTAACAAGCCAACCAGCATTAGAAATGAAGTCAACCGCATAACGAGAAGTATTCTTCTGAACGATACTTGGGAGGAACTTATCCTCCACACTTTAAATACATAAAATTGCATACCTTTGAAATGTTTAGGTTAATTAATTATTCTGCCTGAATATTTAAGGAGAACCTGACGTCACCGGAAACAGTTCCAATGTTTCCGGTTTTCTATATTAGTCATCCTGTTCCTGTTGTTAATTAAGTTTTCATATTATGATGTTTTTAGTTAATGAATGAATTATATTTTATTCACCTTTAATATCCTTTCCTGACAATTATTTTCTTCCCGTCAATCGTGAAGCTAAGTTCTCCGGTCAATTCAAGCATCTTAAATACTTCGGATACTTTTACATTCCGGCTGATCTCTCCATTTAAAAACACATGAAGGGAATCACGGTAGCTTACATCCACATTATACCATCTTGACAGTTGCTTCATAATTTCATAAATATTAGTACTATGGAAAGCAAATACTCCGTTTTTCCATGATACGGCTTCTGCGGTATCGGTTTCCACTACACGAATATCTTTGTCGGAGTCATGGGTTATGATAGCCTGTTGCCCCGGTTGTAAAGTAGCGGTCGCATTTCCATTTATCACTTTTACTGCTCCCTCTAACAAAGTCGTTTTAATATCAGGTTCATCTGAGTAGGCCATTACATTAAAGTGAGTACCCAGATCTTCTACTTCCATTCCACCCACCTGCACCTTGAAAGGTTGATCTTTATCTTTAACCACTTCAAAATAAGCTTCCCCTGTCAATATGACCTTCCGTTCTTTACCTTCGAAAGCTGTGGGGAATTTCAGGGAAGAGGCTGAATTCAACCATACTTTGGTACCATCGGATAATTCCAATTGATATTCTCCCCCCCGTGGTGTAGTCAGTGTGTTGAACTGAACTTCCGGCTGCCGTTTCTCTCCTGCCGGCTGCCAACTGCCTGCTGCCAACTGATGATAGGCTATCATACCACGATCTACTTTCATCACCCGGTTATTCCCCTGCATAGCTAACGTTCCCTGATGAGCACTATCTAACACGATTATGGAACCGTTTGCCAAAGTCAGGACCGCCTTATTGCCGCCCGGCGCTACATCGGTGTTTGCCGGTGAATGACCATCGTTACCTGCAACCGGTCTCTGCGAAATAGTCGAATGGTTATACAAAAAATACAAACCAACGATCACCACAAGGACTGCTGCCGCTGCAACATATTTGTAAATCTTTTTATTTAAAAATAACGTGGTCCTTTTTTCTTCTGATCCTGATTTTCTGAGATCAATTTGCTGTAATATTTTATTCTCTAATTCTTCCTTTTCAACAGAAGACAGACCGGCAGGATCATATTTATTCTTTTCAAAATAGTCATAATATTTTTCTACAAAGCGCTCCTCAGCAGCAGAAGCTTTGCCATTGATTACTTTCTTTACTAAACGTATTAGTTCGGTTTTTCTATCAGGCTTTAACATAGCATCTATTCAATGGGTTTTTTAAATAAATAATCATATCCATCTTTCTATATTAGAAGAATTCTTTATTCATTGAGTCCACTATGAAAAGTAAGTTTCATCAATTTTGCCACTCCGGAAGGAGCCCTTTGGAGTGGCATTTTTTGACTTTTCGGAGTGGACTCTTCATTAGATCATTCAAAAGTTTATTTCCCAGTATAGATAATCCTGAAAACAGTCCCGTGCGAGTCATCGGTAACATACAGCGACCCGTCCGGGCCTTGAGCCAATCCGCAAGGCCTGTACCGGGAATCTCCCGGAGATTTCAGCACCGGTTTTCCACTGAAATTCCCCGCGAAAACCTCTTGTTTTCCCGAAGGAAGATCGCCCCTGAAAGGCACAAAAACCACATCATACCCTTTTTGCGGCAGCGGCGACCTGTTCCATGAACCGTGAAAGGCAATAAAAGCGCCATTGCGATATTTCGCTGGAAATTGCCTTCCGGTATAAAACAGCAATCCGTCCGGCGCCCAATGTCCCGGAAAGCCCATGATAGGGTTCTGATATTTTCCCGGAGGAGCCGCCATTTTACCGTTACCTCCATATTCAGGACAGATCATCAGCTTTTTCTGAAATTCATCATAATATACAAAAGGCCAGCCGTAATTTCCACCCTCTTTGAACATTAAAAATTCTTCCGCCGGTAACTCAGCCCCTTGTTCTTCTGTATAATATTGAGGGAAGAACTGATGCAACTGATCACGCCCGTGCATCACGGCATATAATTTATGTGCCGCAGGATTCCACGCCAGCGCCACACAATTACGAATACCGGTCACATAGCGAGAGCCGCCTTTTTCCTGTGTCTGATCCATCTTGCTTGCACTAAAACGCCAGATGCCTGCACGTAAAGGAAGCAACGGACAGGGATCCTGGCCGGGAGAACCCTTGACACGATCCTGCACCTGGCAATCATTAGAAGGCGCCCCCACATTCACGAAAACATGCCCTTCATTATCGAAGGCAAGGGAGCGGGCTTCATGCTCATGCTGAACAGGAAGCCTGGCAATAAATTCTGCATGCGAATCCGGCAATAAATATCCCGGCTTGAGCTTATACCTGACAATAGCCGTATCACATCCAAAATACAGATAACCATCATGAATGGCCATGCCTGTGCCTCTGCCCAAGTCTCCGAAATACTTAATCTCATCCGCCTTTCCTGTTTTCGGATCCACATGAATGGCGGCCATGCATCCTCCCTCATGACGGGCATATAAGGCAATATAAATATCGCCGTTCTCCCTGACGGCTATATGCCGGGCTGCACCGATGTGCTGTGCTATAATAACCACCTGAAATCCGGGAGGCAACTGCAACGCATCATTGCCCGCCGCATATTCCAAATGGGCATCGCCGCGGGATTGAGCAAAACCGTTATGGAAAAATAACGTTAGCAGGCCTATCCAAAAAGCAGCCGGATAAAAATACTTGATCTTCATGGTCTGTAAAATATAAGTGTATTGTTCGTTCTTAATGATATGTCACGAAAAAAGACAAACTCCCAAAAACTTTTAAAAAAAAGTGGAAATATGGATTCCTCAGCCGTTAATGTTATACCAGCTCAAAACATCATAGCCGGTCCGCAGTTGATTGTCATTCCCGCCATAAATTAAGGTTTTATGGACTTTATCGGTTGCGGCAAGGGACTCAAAATAATTCATCTGATTAAATAAAGAAGATTTTACAGTTTGAGTTGCCTTAATTTCAAAGATGGAAAAGCCGTTAGGCTCTTTAAGCAGTAAATCCACTTCGTGTTGATTACTGTCTCGCCAGAAATAGTAATTCCTAAGTAAATAGTGATGATAATTTATTTTTTGATATTCAGCAATGATCAGGTTTTCAAAAATATTTCCTTTTAATCTGTTTTCATCCATATCTCCGGCTTTCTGCAACCCCAATAAATGGCACAAAAGCCCGGTATCATAAAAATATAGTTTAGGACTTTTGGTGACCCGCTTTTTGAAATTCTCGTGATAGGGTTGTAATAAAAAAACCAGGTAACTGCTTTCCAAAATAGACAGCCACGCTCTTGCAGTGGTATGGGAAATGCCGGCAGCCAGCGCCAGGGAACTTAAGTTTAAAAGCTGCCCGGCATTATGCGCACACAAACTAAGAAATGTCCAGAATAAATGCGTGTTATGGATATTGACTAATTCACTCACATCCTTTTCAATATAAGACTGAAGGTAGTTCGCATAAAAAACGGGAGACCGAATATCCCTGTCGAAAATGGCGGGGTAAAAGCCTTTAACGCTTGCTGCAGAATAAGAAGAAGCCAGCGAACCTGCTGACTTTAATTCATGAAAATCTAAAGGGAGCAATTTAAATAATGCGATCCTTCCTGCCAACGTCTGAGTGATATTTCGCAGCAAATGAAAATTCTGGGAGCCGGAAAGAATATATTGTCCCATTTTTTGCGATTCATCTACGCGGGTTTGGAGGTATGAAAAAAGTTCCGGTACCCGTCGTACCTCATCAAGAATAGTATATCCATGGTATTTGTTCAAAAAACCATTGGGGTCTTCGGTCGCGAAAGCCCGGACATCAGGATTTTCCAATGAAACATATTCATAATCTTTAAAATGGGTTTTTAAAAGGGTAGTTTTCCCCGATTGACGTGGGCCGGTGAGACCGAGTATGGGGAATTTATCCTTTTGCTCAATGATTTTTTGGGTAATGGTTCTATGAATAAAATCAGGCATAGATGAGCTATAAAATCTACGCAAATATAGGGAACTTTCAATTTACATAGAAAATACATTCAATCTACATAGAAAATATCTTCAATCTACATAAATTACTTATTCAATATACATAGAAAATATTTTCAATATGCATGGAATATTTCTTTAAAATAACGCGAGTTCTAACGATAATGATTTCACTATCAATTAGTTATATAAGAATAGGTCTGCCTGCACCCTGCAATAGCCTGAAGGCTGGAGAATAAATAGAGGGTGGATAAAGTATGGATGAAGCATAGTTAAAGAGCACTCACTTCAGGTATTCATAATGGATAATAAAAGTACAAAGAAGATAATGACCGGCAGAATATGTGCACGAAGCCCGTTCATGGTGGTACACAATTGATTTTGCACGGTCTTTTGAGAGATATTCAGCCGGGCGGCAATTTCACGGGTAGAAAGCTCTTCATTAAAATACAAAGAAAATATCCGCTGTCTTTTTTTAGGTAATGTGGCAAAATAATCCTCCGTCAATTGAAGCAATTCTTTTTCAATAATCATAGCATCCGCACTGAC
>SCQV01000473.1 GCA_004299085.1 Chitinophagaceae bacterium
ATATCTAATAGGTTTTTTCTATATTTGGAGGCTTATATTTTAACCTGAAATGATCATGCCTGAAGAATCTATTGCAAACGAGGTCGTTTTCGACTACCTTCCCGTAGTAAGCTATGCGCTCTACCAAAACCATGTCCCTGTTATCAGAACCTTATCTGTCAGAAATACCACAGACAAAGAATGGGCTAATCTAACTATTAAAATTGTGCCTTCTGATGACTTTGCCGAGCCATTAGAACTCCATAGCGAGCAATTATTACCCGGTAACACATTCCAACCAAAAATAATCCAGCTTAGGCTTAAACCAACTTTTATTTATAGCCTGACAGAAAAGATAACCTCTTCTTTAAGGCTATCTATTCAGGCAGATGAAAAAGAAATTTACACTGAAGAATATGATATTGACTTGTTGGCTTATGATCAATGGCTGGGAAGCACCATTCTTCCAGAGATGCTTGCTGCATTTGTGATGCCCAATTTGCCAGAACTTGTCCCGATTCTGAAATCCACGGCTAGTATATTGGGAAAATGGACTGATAATTCCGCCCTCAATGATTATCAAAGCCGGAATCCGGATCGTGTAAAAAAGCAAATGGCAGCGCTTTACACCGTTATTAAAGAGAAAAAAATTACCTATTGTAGTGTGCCGGCCAGTTTCGGTGGTGCCGGGCAACGGGTAAGGCTTGTGGACACTGTATTGGCCACCGGTATGGGAAATTGTCTTGAAATGTCTTTGTTATATGCCTCCTGCCTGGAGGCAATGGGACTGCACCCGATAGTGGTGCTTATAAAAGGGCATGCCTTTGTAGGAGCCTGGCTGGTAGATGATACTTTTCCAGATGCGGTAAACGATGATTCTTCCTTGCTTACAAAAAGAATGGCAAGTGGCATCAACGAAATGCTGCTTATTGAAGCAACGGCCATGAATGAAGGGCAGACACCCACTTTTGATGACGCCATACAACTGGCGGTTAATCACTTCACTGATCTCTCGGCTTTTGAATATTTTATTGATGTGCACCGGAGCCGCTTCAGCGGCATTAGGCCCATGCCATTAAGAAGAAAGATCGGTGAAGAATGGCAAATGATCGACCATGAAAATAATGTTGACCAGAAGCTGGATATAAGCGATCCTGCCGCTTTAGAACAAAGCGTTAAACTAAACCACGTCAAAGAAATTCATTTCGGGAAACAACAGCTATGGGAACGGAAGCTGTTAGACCTCAGCCTTCGGAATAACTTACTCAACCTCCGTATCTCCAAGACATCGCTCCAGTTCATTCCCGTTCCACCAAACGAATTAGAAGATGCCATGGCAGGTGGTGATGAGTTTCAGATACTGGCCAGGCCCAGGGACTGGGATAACCCGCTTCGTAGTGCCGGCGTCTATCAATCCCTGAATAGCCAGGACCCCATGCTTCAATTGGTTCGACAAGAGCTAAAACAGAAGCGGCTGCGTGTTTATGTATCAGAAGAAGATCTCTATGCCGGGTTAACGGGATTGTACCGGAATGCGCGGCAAGCCATGGAGGAGAACGGAGCTAATACTTTATACCTGGCAATCGGATTACTGCGTTGGTACGAAACTCCTTCCAGTGAACGGCCAAGATTTGCACCCATCCTGCTGATGCCTGTGGAGATTATTCGAAAATCGGTCAAAAAAGGCTTTATTATCCGAAGCCGGGAGGAAGATACAGTACTGAACATCACCTTACTGGAAAAACTGAGACAAGACTTTGGCCTTGCATTATCCGGTTTAGATCCTTTGCCAAGAGATGAGAGTGGCGTGGATGTAAAACTGATTTTCAATATCGTCCGGCAAACGATCATGTCCATGCCCCGCTGGGATGTGGAAGAGCAGATATTCCTGGGCACGTTCTCTTTCAGTAAGTTTATCATGTGGAATGATATACATTCGAATGCCGATAAACTAAAAGAGCATCCCATTGTTGCCGGTCTGACCAACGGATCTTTAAAGGATCCGCTTGACTATATTCAGGAAGAAAATCTTGATAATAAATACGGCTATGAAGACCTGCTGCTTCCAATAAATGCGGACGCTACTCAGCTACGGGCTATTAGTGCCGCTACAGCCGGAAATAGCTTCGTCTTACACGGACCTCCGGGTACCGGGAAGTCCCAGACAATTACCAATATTATAGCCAATGCACTGTATCGAGGAAAGCGCGTGCTGTTCGTGGCGGAGAAAATGGCCGCTTTGTCTGTGGTACAGAGCCGCCTGGCTGCTATCGGTTTAGTACATTTCTGCCTGGAACTACATTCCAATAAAGCCCGGAAATCCGAAGTGCTTGC
Organism: Chitinophagaceae bacterium; assembly: GCA_004299085.1. Lineage (GTDB taxonomy): Bacteria > Bacteroidota > Bacteroidia > Chitinophagales > Chitinophagaceae > FW021-bin31. Next base: position 2,314 of record SCQV01000473.1, read on the forward strand.
CCAATTGCAAAAGACTATGGAAATCGTTCGGAAGCAAGCGCCGGATAGTTTCAAATCGGAAGCTGAGCGGCTCAACCAATTGCGCAAGGTATTGAACCAGCATGTGGAAGCGCTGCATAAAAAACAAACTTATGGCTATTCCCTGTACGACCTGTTCAATGGATATGTTCAATACCCCGAAGCAAATGATGACATCACGTTCTCTGTCGAGGAGTTAAGCACCCTGGATAAAGTAAAGTGGCATCAGTGGACAGATATAGCAGAAGAATTGCAAATGGCCGCCGGGTTATGTGGCGACGCTTCCAAAAGAAATCCACTGTATGGTCTGGAACCAGGTGAATTTAGCAGCCAGCAAAAAGAAAAAATTCGCCAGGAACTTGAATTGTTCATCGAGGCCCGTGAAAAGCTGAACCAGATATTGCAACAGGTTACCCAAATGCTGCATTGGCCCGATGATAGCTGGACGGACGGGCAACTTCAAAAATTCAGGAAGCTGATCGACTGCATCTTGCAGCTACCGGATATGCCGGAAAGCTTCTTTCAAACCGAGCATTTATCGGATTTCGAGGAAGCGTTAGTACCTTTGATCACCGCAGGAGAACAACGGGATAAAATAAGTGGTGACTTGAGCCAAAAGTTCCAGGCGTCATTATTAGAAGCACCTGCAGGTGAACTGCTCACTGCATGGAACCTCGCCTCTGCAAAGTGGTTTCTGCCCCGGTATTTTGGACAGAAAAAAGTAAAGAATAATTTATACGCGTTTTTAAAAACAGGAGTAATCACCAGCCAGGAGGTGTCACAAATCTTATTAGATGCGCTTACGTACCAGGAAAATAATGCCGTTTTAAATCTGCATAAAGAATACTTAGACGAAAAGCTGGGTCATTTTTGGAAGAACGGTCATCCTCTATGGGATCAGGTGAAGGAGGCGTTAGCCGGAATCAAGGCATTAAACAATCATCTTTTACAATGGAACGCTGATCCGGCTGTTGTTTTTACCCGTCGTCAAGAAATTGGACAGTTATTTCAAAAAGGGCGGGCCTCTTTTATGGATAATGAGGCCCGTTTGCTGCAATCATTAAACCAGGTGATCCGGGACGAACAGGCTAAGCGGCATGACCTGGAAAAAGCGCTGGGTTGCCACCTGCTATTTGAGCGGAGCAATGCCGAAGACGAGGGGTTGGAAAAGGCTTCCTTATGGTATGAGCACCTGGACGAGCTTAAAAACTGGTTTAACTGGACACAAGTCCGTAAAAGAGCGCTGGCACTGCATCTGGGAAGTTTTATAGCAGCCTATGAGGCAGAATCATTTAAGACGGATCAGATGCTGGATAGCTTTAAAAAGTGCCTGGCTCGTAGTCTTGCCACGCAGATCATTGCCTCCAGCCAACCGTTATCCGCTTTTAACGGTCAATATTTTGGTGCGCAGATTACAAGGTTCCGGGAGCTTACGAATACCTTTACCCGACTTACCCAGGAGATGTTATACGCCGAACTGGCATCCCGGGTGCCCGTATTTTCCCAGGGAGCGGTGGCTACTTCGGAGACCGGCATCCTGCAAAAGGCGATCAAGAGCAACGGCAGAGGCATGTCCATCCGGCAGCTATTCAATAACATTCCCAATCTATTACCTAGGATGATGCCCTGCATGCTGATGAGCCCCATTTCAGTGGCGCAATATCTGGACATTAACAACGAGCCGTTTGATTTGATCCTCTTTGATGAGGCGTCACAGATGCCCACCAGCGAAGCG
>SCQV01000474.1 GCA_004299085.1 Chitinophagaceae bacterium
TGCAATACAATGATCCGGAGGTAATAAAACAAATTACTTCTAAAACAGCTTGCGTGATAGCAGAGACTGTGCAGGGGGAAGCCGGCATAATGGTTCCTGATAAAAAGTGGCTGCAGGATTTGAGGAAACGATGTGATGAAACAAATACATTGCTTGTTTTGGATGAAGTGCAATGTGGACTTGGAAGAAACGGCACGCTTTGGGCTTTTGAGCAGTTTGATGTGGTTCCTGATATTTTAGTTTTGGGTAAGGCGTTGGGCGGTGGAATGCCTTTAGGCGCTTTTCTCGCTGATAAAAATATCATGCAGGTGTTGACCTGCAATCCTGTATTAGGCCACATCACTACCTTTGGCGGACATCCGGTTTGTTGTGCGGCAGGGATGGCGGCATTCAATGTTTTACTGAAAGAAGAATTGGTTCAGCCTGTAAATGAAAAAGAAAAATTATTCAGGAAATTACTGGTTCATAGAAAAATAAAAGCAGTTCGTTCTCGTGGCCTGATGATAGCAGTTGAATTTGATTCCTTTGAAATGAATAAAAAGATCATTGATAAATGTATTGAGAAAGGCATCCTTACGGATTGGTTTTTATTTTCCCCGCAAAGCATGCGCCTCGCTCCACCATTGATCATCACTGAAGAACAGATCACGGCTGCCTGTAAAACGATTCTGGAGGCCGTTGAATCTCTGTAGCTTTGTCAATCTGTCAGGTTTAGGTGGTGTGGCACAGGCTTTGAAAATCCAGTTTCCCTGCGGCGAAGGCGCCAACTTGTCTGACGGCAGGCAAGGTTACGAAGGAAAATATTCATTTTTGCCGGTTTTTAGCAACTTCGAGATGCAGGGGTATAAACAAATAAATATTTAAAAATAATTATTATGCAAAAAGGTGATATCCGTGTTCAGACTGAGAACATATTTCCCATCATTAAAAAATTCTTGTATTCCGATCATGACATTTTTCTTCGTGAGCTGATAAGTAATGCGGTGGATGCAACTCAAAAGTTGAAAACACTTTCCAACGCTGGTGAAGTAAAAGGCGAGCTGGGCGAGCTGCGCGTGGATATCAAATTAGATGAGGAGAATAAAACCATTACCATTTCTGACCGCGGTATAGGGATGACTGCCGAAGAAGTGGATCAATATATTAATCAGGTTGCTTTCTCCAGTGCAGCATCTTTTCTGGAAAAGTATAAAGGGCAAAATGCTGCCAATATCATTGGTCATTTTGGATTAGGTTTTTATTCTGCTTTTATGGTGAGTGATAACGTTGATATTGTCACCAAATCATGGAAAGAAGCACCTGCTGTTCGCTGGGAATGTGACGGAAGCCCGGAATATACTCTGAGCGAGGCAGATAAAACGACCCGGGGGACAGATATTATTTTGCATATTAATGAGGACAGCAAAGAATTTTTATCTTCAGAGCGCATTCAAGGCATCCTGCATAAATTCTGCCGCTTCCTGCCTGTCCCGATTTATTTTAAAGATAAGGATTCCAAAGAAGACGATAAGGCCATCAATAATACAGAGCCTTTATGGACAAAAAAGCCTGCTGACCTGACCACACAGGATTATCAGAATTTTTATAAAGAATTATATCCATTCAGCGAAGCGCCTTTGTTCTGGATTCATCTGAATGTGGATTATCCTTTTCACCTGACGGGAATCTTATATTTCCCTAAGATAAAGCAGAGCTATGAAATTCAGAAAGATAGAATCAGCTTGTATAGCAATCAGGTATTTGTAACGGATGAAGTAAAAGATATTGTTCCTGAATTTCTGATGTTACTGCATGGTGTAATTGATTCACCTGATATTCCGTTAAACGTCAGTCGTAGTTATTTACAAGGCGATCCGAATGTAAAAAAGATCAATAATTATATTTCCAGAAAAGTGGCGGATAAGCTGGAAGAGATATTTAAGAATGATCGCAAGGAGTTTGAAGCAAAATGGGAATCTATCGGATTGTTTGTAAAATACGGTATGCTGACGGATGAAAAGTTTTATGAAAAGGCTTTGAAGTTTCATATCATGCAGGCATCAGATGACAGCCGTTATTATACATTTGAAGAATATCGCCATGAAGCATTCGCTTTACAAACGGATAAAGATGATAAGTTAGTGATTCTTTATACTACGGATACGATTCAGCAGAACAGCTATATTAAAGCTGCGGCAGCTAAGGGTTATAAAGTGGTGAAGTTGGATACTTTAATTGATGCTTCTTTCATCAATCAGATTGAGATGAAAGATGAAAAGCTGAGATTTACCAGAGTGGATGGAGATATTACCGATAATCTGATCAATAAAGAAGAGAAGCCGGAAAGTGTATTGACTAAAGATCAGGAAAATAAATTGAAAGAAGTATTCGGGAAACAAATACCTGATCCAAATATTAAAGTGGAATTAAAAGGATTGAGAGAAGACGCTTCACCGGTTATTGCAACGAGGAATGAAATGAGCCGGCGAATGAAAGATATGGCTTCCATGGGCGGGCCGGGAATGAACTGGATGACGGGTATGCCAGATGAGGTCAATCTGACGGTGAATACGAATCATCCCATCTATCGCCAGTTGCTGGATGAAAATAATGAAGACAAGCAAAGTAAAGTAATTCATAATCTGGCCGACTTGGCATTACTCTCTCAGGGGATGTTGAAAGGAGAAGCACTTACAGATTTTGTAACCAGGAGCGTGGAATTGATGGAAGGAAAACAGAAGAGCAAGATCATTATCTGAGTTTTTTTGTATTTTTGTTAAAAGTATAGGAAAGCATGCAGGCTCATAAAACCATCATACCACCACGCACCGCTATGGAAGTGTTTGAATTACTTCCTGAAGGAACGCTATGTCAGGTAATAGAAAATCAACTATATATGTCTCCTGCACCCACTTTCCCACATTTTCTGATAGTAAAATCTATCTATGGTAAAATCAACGACTTTGTAGAAAAGAATAAATTAGGAATTGTAGCTTTTGCACCGGTAGATGTTTACCTGGATGAAAGAAATGTTGTTCAGCCGGATATTTTTTTTATTACTAATGAACAAGAGGACATTATTACCAAAAAAGGAATTCGCGGAGCACCCGATATTGTCATTGAAGTACTTTCAGAAGGAAATGCTTCCTTTGATTTGGGAGAAAAGAGGAATGTGTATGAACGGAATGGGGTGAAAGAATATTTTACAATTGATTGCAAAACTAAGGGTGTACATGCATTTTATCTGGAGTCGGGGAAGTATAAAGAAGTCAAATTAAAGAACGGAGAAATAAAAAGTAAATTGCTTCAACAAGCCTTTACTTTTTAGGTTAGCTTCTTTCCTTTATATCTATAACTTTTAGCTGAATACTTTTATTTCCATTCCAGTCATTTTCATCTATATGAAAACAAATATCGAACGGTTTTCCTGAAGAAACAAGCTCAAACTTATCTGCTAAATTAAAACCAATACCGGTAAATGTTTCGCTGTTATCCTGCTTTATTTCGAAACGAATGTGATCCTGCTTTACAATTTTTGAATGCCCGTTATCACAAACGCAGGATGTCATGAAAACCGGCCGCATATTGCCCGGACCGAAAGGCTCAAACTGTTCCAGAATTTTATATAAGCTGTTGTTGATTTCGCTGAGTTGAATAATCGCATCTATTTTTATTTCAGGGATCAACAGTTCGGGATTAATAGTAGAAGAAACTACGGATTCAAATCTGTCTATGAACGGTTCTACGTTTTCCGGTGCGAGCGTCATGCCGGCTGCGTAAAGATGTCCGCCGTAATTTTCCAGCAAATCATGGCATAGATGTAATGCTTCATAAATATTAAACCCTTTAACCGAGCGGGCGGAACCGGCTACTTTTTCATTGGATTGTGTGAGAATGATGGTGGGCCTGTAGTAAGTTTCCATGAGCCGTGAAGCTACGATGCCGATAACGCCTTTATGCCAGTGAGACCGAAACAACACGGTCGTATTCTTTTCACTGAGCTTTTCTTTTTCTATAATATTCAACGCTTCTTCAGTGATGGTTCTGTCTAAATCTTTGCGTTCAGTGTTATCATGGTGAAGCATTTCAGCAATCCGCAATGCTTCATCAAAGTCCTTTTCAATAAACAGCTTAACAGCTTTATGAGCGTCATCCATCCTGCCTGCCGCATTGACCCTTGGAGCTATCATAAATACCAGGTCATAAACGCGAAGCTGATAGTTGTTATCACGTTTCGCTCTGCTAAGCTCGACTAATGCCTTTAATCCCGGTATCGGATTGGTATTTACTTTTTTTAGCCCCCAAAAAGTCAACACTCTGTTTTCACCTGTGATGGGAACAATATCTGCGGCAATGCTGGTTGCCACTAAATCTACATATTGCAGGAAACTTTGGTCAGGTAATTTCCATATTTTTGCAAGAGCCGTTATCAGCTTGAATCCAATGCCGCAGCCGCTTAATTCTTTATAGGGATATTCACAACCGGGTTGTTTTGGATTCAGGATAGCATGTGCATGTGGTAAATTCTTATCCGGTAAATGGTGATCACAAACAATCACATCCATGTTTAAAGAATTCGCATAAGCTATTTTCTCCACTGCTTTTATACCACAGTCTAAAGCAATGATAAGCATATAGTTGTTTTCTTTCGCATACTCAATGCCTGCAAAAGAAATTCCATATCCTTCCCTGTAACGATGCGGCACATAATAACCGACAGCGTCATGATATTCTTTTAAAAATGAATACACAACCGAAACCGCCGTTGTCCCGTCCACATCATAATCGCCGTAAATAAGTATTTTTTCTTTTTTATGAATGGCAGCATCAATACGTTGCACCGCTTTTATCATATCCTTCATCAGGAATGGATCGTGCAGGTCATCCAATTGAGGACGAAAAAATCTTTTTGCTTCTTTAAAAGAATAAATGCCGCGTTGTATTAATAGCTGCCCATAAATATTTTTGACGCCCAGGGATTCGGCGAGAGAAAATGCCTTTGCAGCATCAAAAGGTTGTATAGTCCATCGTTTATCCTGCATGTGGGTAATGGTTTCATGGAGGTATTAATATTTTCTTTCGGTCGTATATTGTACTAACCTTTCAAGCCCGTCCCGAATGTCTCCTCCGGGGAAAGTATGTAAAATTTCAAAGGCCTGCTGTTGGTAGTCCATCATTTTTTGTTCGGCATATTGAATACCTCCGTGCTTTATCACTTCCTCAATTACTTCATTCACTTTCTGCTTATCTGTTCCCTGGTTTTTAACTATATATATAAGGTGTCGTTTAATCTGGGGAGTGGCATGAGCCAGTGTATAAATAAGGGGAAGCGTCATTTTTTTTTCCCGGATGTCAATTCCTGTGGGTTTACCTATTTTCTCGTTGCTATAATCGAAGAGGTCATCTTTTATCTGAAAGGCAATGCCTGTTTTTTCACCGAAAAGCCTCATTTTCTCTGCTAAATCTTCATTAACGGTAGCGGAATAAGCTCCTGCTGCACAGGCTGATGCCAGCAAAGAGGCTGTTTTACGGCGAATAATTTCGAAGTATAAATCTTCTTTGATGTCCAGCCGCCGTGTTTTTTCGATTTGCATCAATTCGCCTTCGCTCATTTCCCTGACTGCGGTAGAGAGGATACGTAAAATGTCAAAATCTTTATTATCCAAAGAAAGTAAAAGCCCTTTTGACAATAAATAGTCTCCCACCAACACCGCTATCTTATTTTTCCAAAGTGCATTAATAGAAAAAAAGCCTCTTCGTTCCATGGCATCGTCAACCACATCATCGTGAACTAAAGTAGCCGTGTGAAGCAATTCTACCAGGGCGGCGGCACGGTAAGTGGATTCATTTACCTCTCCGGCAAGCCTGGCGGAAAGGAAAACGAACATGGGCCGGATTTGCTTACCTTTTCTCTTTACAATATAATGCATAATCCTGTCTAACAGGGGAGTGTTGCTTTTTACCGCTTCTGCGAACTTTGTTTCAAAAGCATCTAATTCGTGCCTGATAAGCGCTTTTATATCCTCCATGCTGACGAGATTGACCAATCTTTGTTCTTGCCGCTAAGGTAATTTTTTTATGTATAAATCCTGAATTTTGGTAATTTTATTGCCAATATTAAAAATTGGAATTATTTTTGTTACACTTATGTGTCCCTGTTGTTTTGCTGTTAATGAGATTATAACAGGCAACCCTGATTGAAATCTTTTTATTTATAGAAAATAAAAATTTGTAATTTCATAACTCAGTACCTATCTTTGCACATTCAAAAGTATTGATTATGAGTTTTTTAAACCGTTATCCTAAATATAACAATGTTATGGCAAGCAAAAAGTACCTATTTCTAGCAGCCTTAGCAGGCATGCTGGTGATGTCCACAACTTCGTTTGGACAAAGCACGACAGGGAGTTACAACCTGCAATCGAATTCCAACGCTAACGTTGGAGGTCACGACTATCTTGATACTGCTTACGTTTCACAGAAACACATGGCTCAGCAAGAAAGTTTTTTAAGTAATCAAAGTATATACCCCGCCAAGCCACGCGATATGTGGGAACTGGGCATTAACGGTGGTTATTATACCATTTGGGGCTCAGTACCGGCTCAGCCTGGTTTTGGAGCTGGAATCAGCCTTCGCAAATCTTTAGGTTATATCTTCTCCTTGAGAGGTGGATTAAACTATGGACAAGCGAAAGGAATGGATTACAGACTCTCCACATGGCCGGGCGCCAATGCTTCTTCCGCTTATAACGGATATCCAAGCATGGCAGGTCAGTCGTTTGTAAGGAATTATAAATCTCAGAATTATTCTGCCTCTATTGATTTGGTAGCCAGTTTGAATAATATCATGTTTCATCAGGAAGCAAATAAGGTTGACTGGTATGTATTCGGCGGCTATACTTTATTAGCATATAAAACTACTACTGATATTTTCTCCAATGTTAATTCGCAAACACCTTATGATTTTTCCGGTGTTAATTTCAGCGGAAAAAGATCAGATATTATTAAGGCTGTTAAAAATGTTTTACAGGGAAATTATGTAGCTGCTCCGAATGAAAGAAGGACAGCTAATAACAATAACGCGAGCAAGAATTTGTGGTTAAGGCATACGCCTGATTTCGGTATGGGTGTGGCTTTCAAAATTTCTCCCCGCTTTAATATCGGTGTAGAACAAAAGTTTGACCTGCCTTTGGATCCCTGGATTACAGGTTATGGTGTAAATGGCGACCAGATTGTAAAGGATCCCGTTATCTCTTACAGCAGCGTTCATCTGAACTTTAACTTGGGTAATACGGCTAAACGTACTCAACCATTATGGTGGATGAATCCGTTGAGCTATACATATAGTGAATTGAATGCTCCTCGTCACATGAAATTACCCACTCCGGTATTGCCTGATGCAGACGGTGATGGTGTAACAGACCAGTTTGACAAGTGTCCGAATACACCTGCAGGTGTACCTGTAGATGTTCACGGATGTCCGTTAGATACAGATGGTGATGGTGTACCTGATTATAAAGACAAGCAGTTGATTACTCCGACCTACTGTCAACCAGTTGATGCTGATGGTGTTGGTAAATGTCCATGCCCTGATTCATCCTGCTTCTCAGGTTATATCAAAGCACAGGCATGTAATCTGGGTACTTTACCGAGCGTCACCTTCACAGGCCGTACAGTTCGCCTGTCCTCTGATGATCAGGCACTGCTTTCCAGCGTAGCTAACCAAATGCGTCAAAGTCCTGACTGCCGCGTGGTAGTAACAGGTCATGCAGAAGCTTCTAAAGCCAGTGAACAGCTTTCATGGGATCGCGTAAATGCTGTTATAAAATATCTGACTGACAAGATGGGTATTTCTTCTGACAGGTTTATATTCCAGTACAGTGGTGTACCGGGTGATACTCATTCAGTTGATTTGAGAGCAGCAACACCGGAAGATCAGGGTCCGAATATGGTTCCTCCTCCACATCCGAATTTGCGCCGTTCTAAATAGTCAAGATATCAAACAATAATAATTTTAAAGCCTCCGCGGGATTGCGGAGGCTTTTTTTGTGAAAATTTCTTTGTTTTACCATTGTGTTTTTTAAAAAAGAGCTATCTTTATCCTCCATTTCTTTTAAAATAAACTTTTCAAATTCATGTTTTCCAAAACTTGCGAGTATGGCTTACGAGCATGTGTCTTTATCGCTATTAAGGCCGAAAAAGGGCGAAGATTCGGCATCCAGGAGATAGCCAGAGAAATTGAATCCCCCATGTATTTTACGGGTAAAATTCTTCAAAACTTGGTAAAGGCTAAGATTATCAGTTCTGCTAAAGGCCCTAACGGCGGGTTTTATTTTCCTCCGGATGCAGCGCAGATACCGTTGATAAAAGTATTGGAAGTACTCGGGTGCGATGGCTTTTTTCATCAGTGTGCTTTAGGTTTAAAAGATTGTTCTGACAGCCATCCATGCCCCATGCATCATGAATTTAAGCCTTTTCGTGAAGGGTTACTGGAATTACTTACGAATACCACGATCCAACAATTGGCTGCCGATATCCGGCTCGGTAAAGGATATATCACTAATCTTAATATTTTAAAAAAATAACTATTATGAAATCAGTTTTGGTTATTGTTGCATTGTTAGCGGGAATTACACTGTACTCCTGTCATAGCAACAGTTCTTCGGAAAACGATCATGCTTCAGAAAACAACACCTCCGGATCAACGGCTCCATCGGCAAGTGGTACGACTGCCTCCATGGATGTGAATGCACCAAGCAGCAGCCAGGGAGTTGGGAAGTTTAACGATATACAGGTTGGGAATACGATTGATTCAAAGATGGCCGAACAAGGGCAGGAGGTTTTCCAAACTAAGTGTACCGCATGCCATCAGGCTACAGCCCAACGATTGATAGGGCCGGGATTAAAAGGGATTACTAAAATCCGCACTGCGGCATGGATCATGAATATGGTCACCAATCCGGATAAAATGGTGCAGGAAGACCCCGTGGCCAAAGCGCTATACAATGAATTTAACCAGACTCAGATGACCAATCAGGGGCTGACCGATCAAGAGGCACGCGAAGTATTGGAATTTCTCCGGCAGAATGATGCGCAATAAAAACATCTTATATCCTGATGAAAGCAGCCATTCCATTAGCTGAACGAATGAGGCCATCTGTGCTGGATGAGCTTTTAGGACAAGGGCATCTCATAGGAGAAGGTGCCGTTCTGCGTAAAGCGATTGAGCAAGGCCACATACCCTCCATGATTTTATGGGGGCCTCCCGGATCGGGTAAGACTACTATCGCCCATGTAATTGCCGAGGCTACAGGTGTGCCCTTTTACACACTCAGCGCTATTTCATCGGGTGTAAAAGAGGTGCGGGAAGTTATCGGTCTTGCAGAAAAAAAACCAGGAACTATTCTTTTTATTGACGAAATCCATCGTTTTAATAAAGGCCAGCAGGATGCTCTTTTGGGTGCGGTAGAAAAAGGTGTTATTACACTCATCGGAGCTACCACGGAGAATCCGTCTTTTGA
>SCQV01000475.1 GCA_004299085.1 Chitinophagaceae bacterium
GAATCACTGCGGTCGGAAGCAAAATAAGCTGTCCTCCCATCGGCGGTAACAAAGATGCTTCCATCATGGTCAATCGTGTTAATAGGATAGCCTAAATCGGTGGGCTTGCCCCAACTGCCATCCGGTTGCCTCCTTGAATAATACAAATCCACCCCACCCACACCCGGCCACCCATCAGATGCGAAATACAAAGTCTGATTATCTGCATGAATAAACGGACTGCTTTCATCGCCAGAAGTATTAATATCTGGCCCCAAATTAACCGGCTTCCCCCAGGTACCATTTGGTTGCAAATGACTGACATAAATATCGCTGCCACCATAACCACCAGGACGGTTGCTTACAAAATATAAATCCCGGTTATCAGGAGAAAGACACGGTTGAGACTCCCAATACCTCGTATTGATGGGCGGCCCGATATTGTAAGGCCGGCTCCATCCACTATCCGTTCTCACCGCATAATAAATATCGCAACTGCCGTATCCATCGGGACGATTACATATTGTGTAAATTAGAATTTTCCCATCTTGTGAAATAGTTTCCGCTCCTTCATTATAAGGAGAATTGACATTACCGTTAGATTGATTCCCTGAAAATTGAGAACCGAGAATCAACGGCTTGGCAAGGCTCCATTGACTGTCGGGTAAAAGATGACCGATGAAAAAATCTTCCTTCACATTATTAACTCTTCGGGTAAAAATAAGTGTCTTTTGGTCAATGGGTAAAGTGGGAAAGTATTCCGGATCGGCAGTATTAATGCTATCGCCTAAATTTATAGGATCAAAGGGAATATGTTGCTCTTCACTTTTCAATCCAAATTCATAATGAGCCTTCCATTGTAAAGCATCCCTTTGTGAAGACTCACGCAGGTTTGGCTGTTGCAAATAACGATTAATCAATTGAATCGCTTTGGCAAAATTGCCGGCTCCGGCTTCTGCATGAGCATACGTATAATATCCCGGTAAAAAATAAACCGAATCTATCTGATTGGCTTTTTCAAAATAAGGAATCGCTTCGGAATATTTTCTGGCTTTTTCATAAATGCTTCCTGCCAGAATATACGCATCTGCAAATCCAGGATATTCATCAATGGCTTTTTGTAAAAATGGTATAGCGGGTAAACGGTCTGCAGAAGTTGTCATCAGCATGGTTTGCTGTGCTTTATCATACCACCTCTGGGCTTTTTTGGGAACAGTACCTGGATCGTAATGCTGAGCAAAGGCAGGAATACTTATCACTAAAAATAATATCGTAATGTATTTTTTCACTGTAAAGTGCATAATAATATATAACGCCGATTATGAATGAAATAATATGGAGGGGGAAATAGCAAATAAAAAATATTCAATAATAAATCAATGTTATTTAGTTAAGAGAAAATTAGCCACGAAGGCTCTAAGTCCCGCTCGAGCCGAACGGTACCTGCCCGAATGTGATCAGGCGGGCGTTCGGGCGGGCACAAAGGAAACACAAGGAGCTGCCTTAGTGATGCTTCGTGTCTTTGAGACTTTGTGGCACAAAATTTATCATTAACATTCCTTAGCTAAACGCCATTTAGCAATCAATAATCAACGTTCAATTTTCAATGTTCAACGTGAAACTCCAAACTCTAAACCATCAGCCTTTACTCTTTGACACTAATCCTTTAATAACAGGAATGATTTCTTTTACCCCTTTTTCCAAAGGCAATAATACCGTTAATCCCGTCTTTTCTGCATACTCCTGTTGATATTTTTTGGCTTCTTCTGATGTACAACCTTTTGTATGAACAGCCAAAGCAATCACTTTTGAACCATATAGCTTTATCAATTCTATTTCGCTTTCTACAGAATTGATTGGCCCCCATGCCTTTTTATTATCGCCAAAGTATTTTCTTTTCGGTGAAAAAATCAACATCACATTTTTTGCTCCTCCCGATAATAATAATTCAGCGCCGCAAGGCCCGCTAGGATTCCGTAGTCCGGATTGGCCTTCTATAAAAATAACATCCGGATGAACTTCTTCATAACATTTTGTTACCCAATATTCTAATTCTCCCGAAACAAAGTCATTCACGGTAGTATCCAGGACAAACCCATATTTCCCGCTTTGCAGCCAGCCTGTTTGGCCGGTAAACACCATTTCTGCATGAATTCCGTTCTTATTACAGGTGTCCACTAACAATTTAGCAGTAGTCCTTTTCCCCATATTGGTTTCCATTCCTAAAACGGCCACAATCGGGCATTT
>SCQV01000476.1 GCA_004299085.1 Chitinophagaceae bacterium
GGGGGCTTTTTGTTGAGCAACTGAATGATGAGTTCCTTACCTTTGCAGGATGCAAAAGATCAAGGTCAGGATTATTAATCAATCCGCTTTTCCCCTGCCGGAATACGCCACTTCAGGATCGGCAGGAATGGATGTAAGGGCCAATACACAGAGTCCCATCACATTAAAGTCATTAGAAAGAACGTTAGTTCCCACAGGATTATTTATAGAATTGCCCGAAGGTTACGAGGCACAGATAAGACCACGCAGTGGTTTGGCCGTCAAGAGAGGATTGACGCTACTCAACACACCGGGCACCATTGATGCAGATTATCGCGGAGAGATAAAAATAATTGTGGTGAATTTAAGCGGAGAAGAACAACAAATTCAGCCCGGAGAAAGGATTGCACAAATGATAATTGCACCCTATTTGCAAATTGAATGGGAAACAGCCACCCTTTTATCCGAAACAGACCGCGGCGAGGGTGGATTTGGCCACACGGGAAAACACTAAATGGAAGTAGCAGGAAGAAAAAATAAAACCGGAGCAGCAGTTGTTTGTCTGAGTGCAGGATTAATGTTTTTTTCATCTTGCAGCACATCCCGGCATGCTGTTACAAATATACGTAGAGATACACCGGTGACTTCCGTAGCCGGAGATAATTCCTTGTATGCAGACAGCCTTTTTGTCGAAGCCGAAAAACAAAAACTATGGGGCAATCCTTCGATTGCTATTTATTTATTTAAAGAATTCTTAAAATTAAAACCGGGTAATGCCACCGCTTATTATGAGCTGGCATTACTCAACGGCCAATTAGGAAATACTGTTGAAACGCTGGATAATGCACGGCAGGCCATCCGGTCAGATTCTGCAAACAAATGGTTGGGTATTGCGTATGCGCATGCCCTGGCAATGAATGAAAAATATGACAGTGCGGCCGGTTATTTTCATCTCCTCGCCTTAAATCATCAGCCTCAAACAATTTATCTGTTCAATGAAGCTTTAATGCTTTCCAAAACAAATAAATACGAGGCTGCATTAGATATTATCAATCAGATTATAAAAAAAGAAGGAACCAATGCAAGCTTGCTGTACCAAAAACAATACCTCTTGCAAAAATCAGGAAAGCCGGATTCCGCCGCCTTAGCCATTCAGCAACTGATCGAAATGGAGCCTGATAACGCCCGGTTTCAGACTTTAATGACAAAATTATATACAGACAATAATCAAACCGGCGCAGGAATCAGCTTCTTTAAATCTTTGTTATCAAAAGATTCGTCCAATCCCAATCCCGATGCCATGCTTTCCCTCGCCGTTTTGTATAAAAAAGAAGGGAATGATGCCGCCTTTAATGATTATGTATTCAAAGCTTTCAAAGACCCTGATTTTGACATAGAAGATAAAATAACGTTTGCCTCACCCTATTTAAAATATGTTGAAATTGACTCTACAGATAAAGAGGAAGCGCTGTCTTTGTGTAAGCTCATCGTCCAGGTGCATCCGGAAAATGCAAAAGCGTACAAGTTTTACGGTGATATGTTTTTCCAATATAAAATGCCGGACAGCGCTTTGAAAGAATACCGGAAAGCATTATCATTAGATAACTCGGATTATGAAGTCTGGAACCAGGTCATGCTGTTGTATGCCGGCGAAGGACGGAACGATTCTTTAATGTCCATCAGCAGGCAGGCTACGCAACAGTTTCCCAATCAGGGGGGCGCCTGGTATTTTCAGGGAATGGCAGCATTTTTCTCTGCACAATATGAAAGCAGCATACAATCCTTACGCCAATCGCTGCAGCTTGGCGTAAAGGATAAAGACCTGCAAAGCCGCATCTACGCTACCATGGGAAACGCTTACAATAATCTGAAGAATTATCCGGCAAGCGACAGTTGTTTTTTAACCGCTATCAGGCTCAATCCGCAAGATGATCAGACCCTGAATAATTACAGCTTTTATCTTGCAGAACGTCATCAGCATCTGCGTTTTGCAATGCAGATGATAAAAGCAGCCGTATCTTTAAATCCCCACCAGGAAAACTATGAAGATACCTATGCCTGGGTGTTATATAATTTAGGAAAATACAAAGAAGCCAGACTTTGGATGGAAAAAGTGCTCCGGTATCCGGGTGCCTCTGACCATCCCGGATTCTTAGAACATTATGGCGATATTCTTTATAAAACGCATGATAAGGATGAAGCAGCCAGGTACTGGAAAAGGGCAAAGGAGAAAGGAGGCAATTCCTATTGGCTGAACTGGAAGATTTTGCATAAACGAATACCGTCGCGAAAGGATTTATCAAACAACTGATAATTAACTTGAGGGCAGGGAGGATAGATAACATCTGTTGAATAATGCCCAAAGTACTCCCTTGGAGAACATTCCCGCCTGAACGGACGGGCAGGGAACCTGCCTTTGCCGGCAGGCAGGCAAGGAATGATGAACCCGTCTGCCGATAGGCAGGTATTGAAGTAGAGATAGTACTTCTAAAATCGGGATTCAGCACAAAGGGCTCCTTTGGAGTGTTGGATATCCGATGTTGAATCATCGAAGATATCTCTTATAATTCCCTGCATTGTAGTGGAATAATCATTAAACAAAATAATAAGCCTTCCTGATTTCACAATTAGAAAGGATCAAATGTCGAACAAATGAGATTGATAAATAGAGATAATATTTTTCTTTTCCTGACTCATGGCGTTATTCTGATGATGATTGCCGGATTCGTGATGACAGAAAGTGGCTGTCACACAGCAAAAAAAATAACAAAAATGGTACCGGTAGCCTCCTTTGAAAAATCATCCGCTCCAAATAATGAAGCCAAAAATCTTTCTTCGGATTTTATTTTGCAAAAGCTGAAAGAAAATACCATTCCTTTTCAAACTTTCTCTGCCCATGCCAAACTTGACATCACTACGCCCAACGGAACACAAAGCGGCATTGCTACATACATCCGGATGCAAAAGGACAGTGTGATATGGATATCAATCAGACCGGTATTGGGAATAGAATTAGTCAGAATTCTCATCACACCTGATAGCGTGAAAATGATTAATTTTTTTAAAAAGACTATCACGTTGCGCAGTGCCGATTCTCTGCAGCAGCTTTTCCGTATCCCGTTTGATTTCAGCTCCTTACAGGATTTGATCGTAGGTAATCCGCCGGTAGTCACAGATAGTATAGATCAGCTTGAAGCCGACAGCGTCCATAACGGGATTTCTTTTTCCTGTCAGAGTCCCGACTGGCTTTGTGATTATCTGATGGATGCCGGTAATTATTTATTGTTGAAAAATGCTTTATCGCAGATGGATACCTCCACCGGTACCCGGAGTGCACAAGAATCTTTCGGTGAATATATGCTGATTGACCAACATCAATTTTCCACCAAAAGGCATTTCGTTATTCAAACAGGGTCTGAAACAACTGCAGATATTAAATTCAGCCATGTCGAATTTAACAAAATCATTGATTTCCCTTTTCCCGAAGTGAATAATTTCCGGAGAGATTAATTTTTTTACAAAATTTTATACTATTATTGACGTTCAACTGGTAATACCAGCAACCATTTTATTAAATTTGCCACGTTTTATACTGATATGCGTTTATTACCCCCTTTTTACTGTTTGCCGATAGTGCTTTTGTGCTGCCTGCTCCCTTGTTTAACCTGGGCGCAACAACCATCGTCATCGCGCGCCGAATTGGAACAACAGCGTGAGCAATTGCAGAAAGACATACAGCGCGCTACTCAGGATTTAAACCTGGTTCAAAAGAATAAACAGAGAACCATCACGCAGCTTCGCATTCTTGACAATAAAATGCGCCTGCGTCAAAAGCTTGTAACCAATATCAACCAGGAGATCAATTTTATCAATGGCGACATCAATAAAGCCAACCATGATATTTCCTCACTGCAAAAAGATTTAGATACGCTCCGTGCCCAATACGGAAGGTTGGTCGTATATGCTTATAAAAACCGCAGCGCTTATGATTTCCTCAATTTTATACTTTCCGCCAACAGCTTTAATGACGCCATCAAGCGGTTTGAATACCTGAAGCAATACAGGGCATACAGGCAAAACCAGGCTGCCAGCATTATCCAAACTCAGACACAGCTCAAGGAAAAGATCAAGAACCTGGATGCCATGAAAGAAAAACGAGGCAATGTACTGGCATCTGAAAAAGGTCAAATGCAGAAAATAGAAAACGAGAAGCAGGAAAAGGATGACATGGTGAAAGGCCTTAAAGGGCACGAAAAAGAGTTGATGACCAGCATTAAAGAAAAAAGAATTCAATCTAATCAGCTTAGTATCAAGATCGCTGCGGTCATTCGCCGCGAAATAGAAGAAGCCCAGAGAAGAGCAGCAGCAGAAGCACGAAAGAGAGCAGAGGCTGAAGCCAGAGCGCGTGCGTTGGCAGAGGCCAAAGAAAGTGCGCCATCTTCCAATCCTTCTACCAAAGAATCGGCGCCCCCTCCTTCCGCTTCGTCACAGCCTGCCGCTCCTCCACCTGTTGCTGTTATAACACCTAAAGCAAGGCCTGCCAACGTATTGGAATCCACACCCGAAGCCTTAGCGCTCTCAGAAAGCTTTGAATCCAATAAGGGAAAGCTTCCCTGGCCTGTTTCAAAAGCTATTATTGTCAGCACTTTTGGCATTCACCAAAACCCTGTAATGGAAAAAATTACAGAAGACAATAAAGGCATTACACTGGAAACCGAAGCGGATGCCCCTGTACATGCCATCTTCAATGGCGAAGTGGCCAGTGTGTTCCCTGTCTCCAACAGATGGACAGTAGTCATTCGGCATGGGCAGTATTTTACCGTTTATTCCAATTTAAAAGAGGCTACTGTACAAACCGGTCAACAGGTTAAGACCATGCAGACGGTCGGCAATGTTTACACTAATCCTAATACGGGAGAATCTGAACTTGATTTTCAGATATATAAATCACAGCAGCCGGTAGATCCGCAAACATGGCTGAGAAGCATGTAGCTTAGACTATTTGAGTATTTCTGATTTGCTGATCTCTGATTTGAAATAATTACTTTTTTTATGAAAACGTTATAAAAAATCAGACATCGTAAAATCAGACATCGTAAAATCCATTCGAATATTTCCGATTTGCTGATCTCTGATTTGAAATAATTACTTTTTTTATCATTATTGTCCGACTAAATCTTAATTAAAATGGCTGTAATTCAATGTGGACAAGCAATTGAGACGCTTTTTCCATTGTCCAAAAATGAAGGGAGTACCTCCTATTTCACAAAATTGCTGAAAACCACTACTGCAAAGGATTTTATTAATATTTTTCAACTTTTTGTCGGACAACAATGTTTTTTTATGAAAACGTTATAAAAAATCAGACATCGTAAAATCCATTCGAATGTTTCCGATTTGCTGATCTCTGATTTGAAATAACTACTTTTTCATGAAAACGGTATAAAAAATCAGACATCTTAAAATCAGACATCTTAAAAGATTAAACGGCTGTTTGTTCTTCCCAAATCTGACAAAGATTGACAATCACCTTTACGGCTAATTGCATATCCTGAACGCTTACCCATTCCTGCTTTGAATGAAAGGCATGTTCTCCTGCAAAAATATTGGGACAGGGTAGCCCCATAAATGTCAGCATGGCTCCATCTGTTCCACCACGTATAGGACGGACCGAAGGCGTCAGTCCCGCCCTGCCTATGGCATCCAACGCATATTCCGAAACCTGCGGATATTGAGACAGGATGTTGTACATATTACGATATTGCTTCTCTATGGTAAATTGTGCCTTGGCATGAGGAAAGTCTTTCATTGTTTCATCTAACAATTGCTGCAGGAAATCTTCATGCAGCTTCAATCCGTCCTCCGTAAAATCACGTACTAAAAACTCCAGATTTACCTTTTCCACGCTTCCGGTAAAATACAAAGGATGTAAAAATCCCTCTTTATTTTCGGTTGTTTCCGGTGAAAGCCGGTCTTTAGGTAACCTGTCAATTAAAGAAGCGGCTATTTTCAACGCATTGATCATTTTATCTTTAGCCATGCCGGTATGCGTCGAAATGCCATGCATTTCGATCCGGACTTTATCTGCACAAAAGTTCTCGTTTTCAAAAGAGCCGGCTGTTTCACCATCCATCGTATAGCCGAACTGAGCGCCCAATTTTTTCATATTCACATGGGCTACGCCCCTGCCTATTTCCTCATCAGGAGTAAACAGAATACGTATTTTACCATGCTTTATTTCAGGATGAGTGAGCATGAAATTAGCCGCATCCATAATTTCCGCCAAACCGGCTTTATTATCAGCCCCTAATAAAGTAGTTCCACTTGCAGTGATGAGGTCATTCCCCCGCTGATTAGCCAATTCGGGATGATTCTCAGGATTCAATATTTGATCCGGGTCATCCGGCAATTGGATATTGCCGCCGTCATAATTTTTGTGAACAACCGGCTTCACATTGGCTCCGCTGCAATCAGGAGACGTGTCTATATGAGAGCAAAAACAGATGACAGGAACATCTTCCTTAGTTGTATTAGCCGGTAACGTGGCATATACATAGCCATAATCATCTAATGCCGCATCAGCAAGTCCGATGCGCTTTAGTTCATCCGCAAGCAATTTCCCCAAATTCTTTTGCTTTTCCGTGGAAGGAGAAGATTCTGAAAACGGATCCGATTGTGTGTCTATCTGAACATAACGAAGAAACCTTTCAGCTACGGTATATTGATAATGATCGAATGACATGGAAGTGATTGTTTTATTACTATAAACTGCCCGTTTCTACTGTTTCAAGTTCCAGATTCCAAGTTTCAAGCCTGC
>SCQV01000477.1 GCA_004299085.1 Chitinophagaceae bacterium
TTCTTTTGGCTTGCCCCAAAAGAACCATCTCGTCTAAGCCGAGACAAAAAAAGTCAAGAAAAATCAAAGCTTCTACCCACATAGCTCACGCACGGCGCGTCTCGCCTGAGGCGAGAGCCAGCGCTTCCTTGATTTCATTTCATAAAGGAGTCTCACTTTAAAATCTGAATCCTGCCTCACCATACCCTTTAAACTTCTCTTGTACAATAGCGGATAATCATTGTTTTTTTACTTCAAATTATGATATACTTTCTGTACATCATCATCTTCTTCCAGACGGGCCACAAGCTTCAGCACGTCTTCAGCGTCATTTTCGGGTAATTCTGTGGTAGTAGTCGGTATCCATTCCAGCTCGGAAGAAAGCGGCTCAATTCCTTTATCTTCCAGTGCTTTTTGCATGGATCCGAAATCATTAAAAGCACAATGTAAAATAATATTGCCTTCTTCATCTTCTCCTAATTCTTCCAGCCCGGCATCAATCAATTCCAATTCCAGTGTTTCCTGGTCTAATCCTTTCGGATTAAGCTTGAAAACACCCATCCTGTTGAACATAAAGCTGACGCTGCCACTATTTCCCAGATTACCATTACCTTTATTAAAATAGGATCGCATATTAGCAACTGTCCGGGTAGTATTATCCGTGGCAGTTTCTACCAGCAGGGCAATACCGTGTGGGGCATATCCTTCATACAATACTTCATCGTAATTAGTGGCGGTTGCTTTATTAGCCGCCCGTTTAATAGCCCCTTCAATACGCTCTTTGGGCATATTGATAGCCTTGGCGTTCAGCATAATCCGGCGAAGCATCGGATTATTTTCAGGCTCCGGCCCGGCTTGTTTTACAGCTATGGCAATTTCTTTTCCAAAACGGGTGAATTGTTTTGCCATGCGGTCATAGCGGGCAAACATCTTAGCTTTACGAACTTCAAATATACGTCCCATGCTTTTCTTCTTTAAATGATTCTCGGGGCTTTAATCCTAACAGGTCAAACATTTCCTGGTCTTCTTCTAACGATGGATTAGGAGTAGTTAATAATTTTTCTCCGGTAAAAATAGAATTGGCACCTGCCATAAAGCAAAGCGCTTGCTCAGCCATGCTCATTTCTCTCCTGCCTGCGCTTAGTCTTACCATTGTTTTCGGCATCAGGATGCGGGCAGTAGCTATCATCCGCACCATATCCCAGACATCAAACGGCGCATTATTTTCCAAAGGAGTTCCCGCAATGGCCACCAATCCATTAATAGGAACAGATTCAGGATGTTCCGGCAGATTACACAAAACATGCAGCATACTGATACGGTCTTCATGAGTTTCTCCCAAACCAATAATGCCACCACAACAAACTGTTACTCCTGCTTTCCGTACATTTTCTAATGTCTGAAGCCGGTCTTCATAGGTTCTGGTATGAATAATTTCTCCGTAATATTCGGGAGAAGTATCTAAGTTATGATTGTATGCATAGAGTCCGGCTTCCTGTAATTTTTTTGCCTGTGATTCAGTCAGCATACCTAAAGTACAGCATACTTCCAATCCCATATCGTTCACACCATGTATCATTTCGAGCACCCGGTCAAAATCACGGTTATCGCGCACTTCTCTCCAGGCGGCGCCCATACAAAAGCGGGTAGAACCTGCTGATTTGGCCCTGCGGGCTTTTTCCAACACTTCTTCCGTTTTCATCAGGCTCTCTACTTTTACGCCCGAATGATTATGGACAGATTGGGAACAATAAGCACAATCCTCGGGACAGCCGCCGGTCTTAATGGAGAGCAAGGTGCAAACCTGCACTTCTCCGGTATCCTGATATTTACGGTGCATAGTGGCTGCGCGATATACTAATTCCAGAACAGGCGTATGATATATCTCGCTGATTTCATCAATAGTCCAGTCGTGCCGGATATCTTCAGTCATGTTTTATTGTTTAGGTTAAATAAAAAATGCGGTCAAAGATACCGCAATTTTGTTTTTGGAGAAAGCCTTTGAACTGCATGATACATCAATAAGATGGTCTGTTCAATGTCCTTTTTATTAATCATTTCCACGGTTGTATGCATATATCTCAATGGCAGCGAAATAAGCGCTGACGGCGTCCCCTCCCCGGCATAAGCAAACGCATCGGTATCCGTACCGGTACTACGATTGGCAGCTAACAACTGATGAGGAATTTTATTTTCTTCTGCTGTTTCAATTAATTCCCGTAGTAATAAATTATGAACGGCGGGCGCATAGCTCAATACCGGACCTTTGCCACAAGCAATTTCACCTTCCAATACTTTACTTATCATCGGCGTAGTTGAATCGTGCGTAACGTCCGTAATGATAGCTGCATCTGCTTTTATTCTTCTCGACATCATTTCTGCCCCACGCAGACCCACTTCTTCCTGAACTGCATTTACCACGTATAATGAATA
>SCQV01000478.1 GCA_004299085.1 Chitinophagaceae bacterium
TTCTCTGACTTCCTGCCTTAAAAAATTTAATGCGGATTCTTATATGCCGGAGAAATCCTATGGAGGATTTACTAATTCAAATCAGATAGAACCCACTCACCTGGTCGCTTATTGGTCATTTAACGGTAACCTGAACGATAGTTCGGGAAAAGAAAGTCCCGGCCTGACAGGCACCAATAACGGATGCACTTTTACAATTGGAATAAAAGGACAAGCTTTAGAAGTGGGAGCCGGTAATTACGTAGTATTTAATAATCCGGGAACCATTATTCCTAATCTGAAAAGCTATACGATTACTTTTTGGATGAATGCACCACAAAATACCAAATACGGATATGGGATTTTCTCTTTGGCCAACAGCAAGGATTTTTGGGGGAATCTGGATATATATTTAGATAATGGCAGTTCTCCCGACTTTGTCAATTTTAAAGTACACATGAATAATGCTAATGGTAAAAATACCGGACAATTTCAAGGCGTCCATATGAATAATGCATGGAATCAGTGGGTACAAGTAGCTATTACGTATGACAGCAGCACTACAGTGAGTACTAATTTTAATATTTATCAGAATGGTGTGTCTGTTTATTCCACGTTGCTAAAAGATACTACCAATAATTACGGCCCGTTGAAATTCGTCAATGCCACTGCATTCGTTATTGGGACCTGGCAATTTCAAACCAATCCCAGCCTCACTACCAGCGCTTCTGCCCAGGGATGGGCGGGTAGCTTTAACGGCGCTTTGGATGAATTCAGAATATATGACAAAGCTTTAAGTGCGGGTGAAGTAAACTCGCTGTTTAAGTTAGAGAAAGCCGGAAGATGATATACTTTCGGAGGGGGGTGCAGTATCTTGACAATACACGCACCTCTTATTATTTCTCATATCTGACTAATTCTGTGTTATGAAGTACCTGAAAATATCAGCATATCTTTTTATTATATTTTTATTTTCCTGTAAAAAGAATAATAAACCTGTTCAGGTAAAGGTGGGTTTCAACGTAGATAATGTGATTCTAAATGGCACCTTTAAAGGGATTACTAAGGTTCCTCATACAACTCCTTGCTGTGGTACAGGTACCTATAAAGCCTATACTTATGTCAGCACAGACTTGAATCCTTCTATTCTCATTTCTTTTTCCACTCCGATAAATAAAAACTCAGTAACAAATGGTATTTCCTTCAATGATATAAAAGGAGGGGCAGTCAGTTATTCTGTTTCTTATGAAAATAATGATAGCGTAATGGTTATCCAACCCAATGCACCATTAAGCGGTATCACCGAATATGAGATCACAGTGGGACCAAACCTTCAATCAACGTATAAGAATTCTCTGCAGATACCTGTGATTGTTTTTCTCACCACTGCCATTGATTCCACTGATAAATTCCCCCGGATTTCAGACAGCGCTTTGCTGACTTTGGTCGAACAGCAGACTTTCAAATACTTCTGGGACTTCGGTCATCCGGTTTCCGGAATGGCAAGAGAAAGAAACACCTCAGGCGATGTATGTGCCACAGGCGGAACGGGATTTGGTATCATGAGTATGATAGTGGGCATGTACCGGAATTTTATTTCAAGAACGGAAGGATTAGATCGTATTCAGGAAATTGTCAGTTTTTTACAAAATAAATGTACCCGTTATCATGGTGCTTTCCCACATTGGATCAATGGAGCTACCGGAGCCACTGTCCCTTTCAGCGCTCAGGACGATGGCGCTGACCTGGTAGAAACATCTTATCTGATGATGGGTTTGTTATGTGCACGCCAATATTTTAATCAGCATAGCGCTGCAGAAGATTCTTTAAGAAATGATATAAACCAGCTTTGGAATAATGTCGAATGGGCTTGGTTTGTTTCTTCTCCCTCAGGGGGGCCGGGGCTTTACTGGCACTGGTCTCCCAATTACGGATGGGAAAATAACCAAATCATCTCCGGATGGAACGAAGCGCTGATCACTTATATTTTAGCTGCATCAGCTAATCAGGATTCAATTTCGAAGGCGGTTTATGACAATGGCTGGGCACGTAATGGCGCCATGAAAAATGGAAAACAGTTTTATGGTATCCCACTACCCTTAGGGCCGGATTATGGAGGCCCTTTATTCTTTTCTCAATATTCTTTTCTCGGATTGGATCCGCACGGATTATCGGATGATTACGCCCATTACTGGACCCAGGATACGGCACAGACGAAGATCAATTATTTATATTGTGTCAACAATCCTCAAAACTATTACGGCTATAGTCCGCTTTGCTGGGGATTGACTGCCAGTGATGATAATAACGGGTATGCTGTACATTCTCCCACAAATGACGACGGTGTTATTTCACCCACAGCGGCTATTTCTTCTATGCCTTATTCGCCGCAGCAATCCATGGATGCTTTGAAGTTTTTCTATTATACATTAGGAGATAAAATATGGGGACAATATGGATTTACGGATGCCTTTAATTTGACTGATGTGTGGTTCGCCAATTCCTATTTG
>SCQV01000051.1 GCA_004299085.1 Chitinophagaceae bacterium
AGCACAAAAAGAATATACTTATACGCCTGTTTATATAAAGCAGGAAGACTGGGATAAATGCAAACAGGATTTGAAATCATTTGCCGATGTTTGTAAAATATTTGAAGTGAAATGACAGAACAGGAATTAAAATTCTATTTAAAACAAAATTTCCCGCAGGAGAATGAAAAATGCGAATGGAAAGAGTTTAAGTCATTGAAGCATTGCGTTGCAGGTAGCGAAGGGGATGATATTATTTCCTATATATCTTCCATAGCAAATATGAACGGCGGACATCTGATTGCCGGTGTAAAAGACGGGACTTTGGATGTTATCGGAATTCAGGATTTTCACACGTATGATGTCCGGAATATAAAACTTAAAATATTAAACGATTGTACAAACCTTGCCAGTGACGGATTGGAAGTACAGGAATATAAAACCGGCGATACTCAGAAAATAATCTGGATATTCCATATCCCGCGGCATCAATTCCGTTTACCTGTTTATGCTCATAAAAAATTATGGCAACGCGTTAATGATAGCTTGACTCCTATTACGAAATCCAGGCTTGATGCCATATTAAATGAAGTTAGAAGTTCAGAAGATTGGTCTGCGGCAATAGTACCGGAGGCCACAATTAATGACCTGGATGAAAGGGCTATTCAAAAAGCCAGAATAGAATTCAAAAAGCGAAACCCTAAATATGATGTTGAGGCAGATTCATGGGATGATAATAAGTTCCTGAATAAAGCAAAACTCACCATAAAAAGTAAAATTACCCGAACTGCACTCATCCTCCTCGGAAAGGAAGAAGCAGAGCATTTTCTGGGCTCTTTTATGAAAATCAGATGGAATTTAAAGACACTTGATAATCAGGATAAAGATTTTGAAGTATTTTCCATCCCCTTTTTACTAAGCGTTGATGAGGTTTATAATAAAATAAGGAACCTTAAATATCGCTATTTACGGGAAGGCACTCTTTTCCCCGATGAAGTACTACGTTATGAGCCTTTTAATATACGAGAACCGCTGCATAATGCAATAGCCCACCAGGATTACACTCAAAAGGGCAGAATAAATGTGGTTGAGTTTGAAGATGATCATCTCGTTTTTTCAAATTGCGGTTCATTTCTTCCCAAATCAGTAGAAAATGTAATATTGAAAGATACGCCGGAGGAGGTTTATCGTAATCCATTCCTTGTGGACGCCATGAAGAATCTGGATATGATAGAAACACAAGGTGGCGGTATCCGGAAAATTTTCAACTTTCAAAGAAAACGTTTCTTCCCCTTACCGGATTATGATTTATCGGACGAAAAAGTTAAAGTGACCATTACAGGAAAAATATTAGATGAAGAATTTGCACGTATTCTTATTAAAAACCCTGACCTTTCTCTTGAAGATATCCTCATCCTGGATAAAGTGCAGAAAAAAAAGAACATTAGTAATGAAGAACTGAAATACTTAAGGAAGCTAAAGCTGATTGAAGGGAGAAAACATAACGTCTATCTTTCTTTTAAAGTAGTTCAGCCCATTCAAGATGAAGAACTAAAACAGCAGTATATCGCTAACCGGAGTTTTGACGATAATCATTTTAAAGACATGATTCTGGAATATCTGAAATTAGGAAAAGCAAAAAGAAAATCCATTAATGAATTAGTGATACCAAAACTTTCTGCTGCTTTGACAGAAGAGCAAAAAAGGAATAAAGTAACCAACTATCTGTCTTCTTTGAAGAGAGAAGAAAAAATTGAAAGTTTACCGGGTTATTATTGGCAGCTTACTTAAGACGCTTATACACTTTTTATACACTTTTTTATATGCTTTTTATACACTTTTAGATTCTAACTTATTGATTTAAAATGAGTTATTTTTTTAAAACTCGGGTAACTACACAGCAACCCTTTGGGCTATAATCTAGGAGGTAAAGCCCAGACAAATAAAGCGATAAAGAAGAGGAACAATTATCCTGGAGCAAAGCTTGCGATTCTTGCAAGTTCCTCAC
>SCQV01000479.1 GCA_004299085.1 Chitinophagaceae bacterium
ATGCTCCAAACCCATTTGAAGCAGTACCCGTTTTGATTTTTGAATTTTGTTCCGAATATTCGGAATTGGTATTTATTTGAAATTTGTCTTTTGTCATTTGGTGCTTATTTTAAAAATTCCAAAAGACAAGCACCAAAAAACAAATAAATTCCAAATCCGAAACTTCAATGATCCAAATCCATTTGAAGCAGTACCCGTTTTGATTTTTGAATTTTGTTCCGAATATTCGGAATTGGTCTGTATTTGATATTTGTCTTTTAGTATTCTACTTCGTTTTTTCCAGTATTGCTGAAAATATTTTCTTTAGCTGAATAGCTTCATCGTACAAGAAAACACCTTCTTTTTCGAATTCCTGTGAATTGGTTTCGTGAATCAGCCTGAGAAAATAAGCACTTTCCTTTGCTTCTTTCCGGCTAATTTTGATTCGCATGTTAAAATCCTTTTTACTTAATGCTTCATTTGCCTCAATGTAATTGGCGCCGACTGAACCGGATGAACGAATAACCTGTTTCCCATCCTCAATATTTGCAGAGGTCTGTGGCAATTTTTTAGTAAAAAATCTTACATTTTTGGCAAATTGAAATGTTCTTTCTTCGAGGTCATACTTTGGGGCTGATAGAGTAGTTTTTTCCATTGGGTAAATTTTTAATTTGTTTAAAAACTTCTTCAACAAGATACAAATTAATTTGAAATTCCAAATCTCAAATCCCAAAAGACAAATAAATTCCAAATCCAAAACTTCAATGCTCCAAACCCATTTGAAGTAGTACCCGTCTCGAATTTTGAATTTTAGCATTGGTGCTTATTTGATATTTGTCTTTTGACATTTGTAATTTCTCCAGCACTGTATCAAAACCGGACACCTCTTGTCCGTATCCGTACATTCTAAAAGCATTAAACTAAATATAAGTATATGATTATCAATATTATTCGTTTCCGGTATCATATTGATACAACTATTAAAAACAATTATACTCATTAAATAAAACCTTTCCTGTGGTTGATAGAATTATACCGAAAAAGAAGTGGTCCAGGAAGCGGATCATGATGGTCTGCGGCATTGCAGCTGTTATTATCCTGATCCTTGCCAGCGTATATTTCACTAGCGGCGGTTCTAAGCTGAATGTGGATATTGATCGCATTACTGTCAGCGCCATCACTAAAGGTCCTTTTCAGGAATCCATTCCGGTAAACGGAGTCATAGTGCCGCTAACAACTATTTATTTAGATGCGCAGGAAGGAGGTACGGTGATGGAGAAATATGTGGAAGATGGAGCTACTCTCACAAAGGGACAGCCCATATTGAAACTGTCTAATACAGATCTGGAACTGCAATTAGTGAACCAGCAAACGAGCGTATATAATCTGCTTACACAAATGCAAATATCACGGAATGCGGCACAGCAAAATTATATTACCAACCAAAACAATATGACGGATGCGGAGAACAATTTAAAGGAGGCGGAAAGGGTTTATAACCTGGATAAATATTTATTTGAGAAGAAAGCCATTGGTTCGCAGGAATATCAACAAGCGGTAAACAATTATAATTACTATTTACAGAAAAGAAAACTGCTTCAACAAAGTGTTCGTACCGATTCTGCCACTAATGCCATTCAGGCGGAACAAGCCAAACAATCATATGAAGCCTCCCAGCAGGCCTTGCAGCTAATGAGACAAAAGGTAGGCGACCTTATCATCCGTTCTCCGGTAAGCGGCGAGCTTAATTCTTTTGAATCCCAAATCGGACAGAATATCAACAAAGGAGATCAACTCGGACAAATAGACGAGCCAAACGGATTTAAAGTGAGAGTAAATGTGGACGAACACTATATTTCCCGCATCTATCCGGGACAAACCGGCACTTTCACTTTTGCAGATTCCACTTATACCTTAAAGATAAAGAAGGTTTATACCCAGGTAACGAACGGCAGTTTTCAGGTGGATATGGAATTTCAGGGAAAAGCGCCGCAGGGCATTCGTCGCGGACAAACCTTGCAAATCTTACTGGCATTAAGTGATCAGACACAAGCCGTCCTTTTGCCGAGGGGAGGGTTCTACGAACAGACAGGCGGTAATTGGATATTCGAATTATCTCCTGACGGAAAAACGGCGCATAAAGTCAATATTCAGCTTGGCAGGCAGAATCCCGATTTTTATGAAGTATTAAGCGGATTGCGACCCGGCGATAAAGTAATTACAAGCAGTTATGATAATTATGGAAATGTGCAGGAGTTGGTGTTGAAGTGATGGGGTGTGGGGCTTGAGGTTTGAGGCTTGAGGCATGGGGTATGAGGTAAGCTGGCGCCCGAAATCCGAAACCTGATACCCGATACCTATTCCAACTTTTTAATAAACGAGAAAATCATTTTCCTAATAAGAATGATTTCATATTGAAGTTCTTTGAATAAATTTTCAGGAATGTATTTTAAATCTTTTGCAAGTATTAATTGATATTCCAGTTCAGAACAGGAGCCTGTAGAAATGATCAAAAAACGTTTCATTTCTGCATCGGAATTTCTACCACAGCCTTCCGCAATATTGGTAGGGATAGATGATGCAGCTCTGCGCATTTGCGAAACCAGTCCATACGTTTCAGTATTTGGAAATGAATTAGTATGAAAATAAACTTTTAGTGTCAGTTGATGACTTCTTTGCCAGGCAATAATTTCCTGAAAATTTCTCATAATATTAAGATTTAGTTAATCACAACCCGAAACCTGATACCTGATACCCGATATCCAAATATAGCATATAACAAAGAATATCAAACATCATTCGATTATAGATCACGGATAACATCATGTTTAAGAACTATTTAAAAATTGCTTTCAGGAATATGCGCAAGCACCGGTTGTATGCTGCTGTCAATATGATAGGGTTTGCCACAGGTATTGCTGCCTGCATGCTGATTGCTCTTTTCATCAGGAATCAGTTGAGCTTTGATAAGCAGATAGCCCATCATGACCGGGTGTACCGGATCATCGGGCAGATAGAGCAAAACGGTATTGTTACCAGGGCATGTGAATTCCCTGCGCCCATGTCCAAAGCACTTCAAAATGATTTTCCTGAAATTGAAAAAGCCGGCCGGCTTATGCCCAATGAGCTTTTTGGTGGTGCCACCAACCAAATCAGAAGGACGGATCAGGCCAATGATACCTATGAAGAAGGATTTTGCTTTGCCGACCCTTCTATATTGGACATCCTGGATATTCACATGATCTACGGGGACAGGGATAATGCCCTGAGCGAGCCGAACACTATTGTGATGTGTAAAAGCATGGCGGATAAATATTTCCCCCATCAGGACCCTGTGGGTCAAATGCTGGTCTTTAATGATAATACCCAACGCCCTTTAAAAATAGGCGGAGTCATGGCA
>SCQV01000480.1 GCA_004299085.1 Chitinophagaceae bacterium
TTTAAATGCTGCTTGTTAGGCAGAACCGTTTTTCTCGTCCACTCAATTTTTTTTTCAAAAGGGAATTTACGCACCGGGCAATCCTGCATCAGACAATAAGGACAACTGTCGGGCACACAAGGATCCGTATGGAAAAAACATTCCACATGACCTTTTTCAAAATGCCGGTTGACAGTCAGCTCGACCTTTTTAATTTCACTATGAACCTGTTCCAGCGTAAAATAATAAGGCATGGTAATGTGGCAATCAATGTGATAGTTATGTCCATATTGCTGCACACGCATATTGTGAATATCAATCCAGGGCGCTCTGCGGTTGTCATTCAATATTTGAGTAATACTATCCACAATTTTCATATCCGTTTCATCCATTAATCCCGAAACGGAATGCCTGACCAGCTTATATCCTTTAATGATAATCAGAGTTCCTAATAATAAAGAGGCAAGCGGATCCATCCAGCGCCAGCCTGTAAAATGAATTAAAACCAAGGCGGCTATTAAGCCCAGGCTCGACCAGGCATCCGTCAAAATGTGCTGACCATTGCCACTGATTGTGATGGAAGGAATCTTTTTCCCTGAGCGGACTAAAAATATACCCAGCAGAAAATTCAGGATGCCGGCAATTACCACAATTAATATTCCCAGGCTGAGCTTATGCAATTCATGAGGTACGATAAAAGATTCAATAGCTTTATACAAAATCAGGCATCCCGCGATCAAAATCATACCACCTTCAAACCCAATGGAGAAAAACTCTATTTTGCCATGCCCATAAGGATGATTCAGGTCTTTGGGCTTTGACGTCAGATAAATACTGTAGCAGGCAAAAGCCCCTGCAATCACATTGATAATAGATTCTAAAGCATCGGAAAGAATGGCCACCGAATGGGTATCCACATAAGCATAAAACTTCGCTATGGTGATAACGAAGCTTACAATAAGCGACAGGCTGATGATTTTAAATTCTTTCGATTTCAAAAATATTAAAGTTTAACAGTTTAATGGCTGTATGGTTATATAGTTTGTTGATTAAAAGAAAGAATGATCATCCGCAATAATGCAAATTAAAAAATGGAACCTGCCTATGCCGGCAGACACAGATTCCTGTGATTTATCAGGATAATCATAGATTATCAATCATATCTCATACTATCTATATATGATTAAAATACGATCCGCCTTCGGCGAAGATCATAAGGAATCATAATGACCTGCATTCTATTTCCATTGTTGCACAAATACGGATAGTCAATTAAAGAAACTTCCTGATGACCCAGACAATAAAGCTTAGAAAAATGCTTAATAGAATCATGCTGACAACCGGCATATAAAAGTTGAATCCCTGTCTCCTTATCCTGATATCGCCCGGAAGGTTCCCAAACCATTTCAGCTTATCTCCGCCAATCCAAACGACAAATCCTGTCAGCAATAAAATACCGCCGCCAATCATCAGAAGCTTTCCTATCTCCTTCATCATCTGCAATAATGAATTAACTTAGAACAAGGGTACAAATTTACGGTTTATCCGCATGCAGAGCAAAGAATACTATCTGAAACTATATATCACATTTTCATTTTTTTAAATTGAAACGACCATCTATCTTTGCGCACGGAGAGATGGCAGAGCGGTCGAATGCGGCGGTCTTGAAAACCGTTGAGGGTAACACCTCCGGGGGTTCGAATCCCTCTCTCTCCGCTAAGAGGGGTTTCACTGTGAAATCCCTCTTTTGCTTCATAAATCAGATATCCCTTTTCTTTCATCTTCAACACGTTGTGAGTAAATAGGTGCATCATCGTAGTTTTTATCGGCTGCCTTTTATTTAGAATTAAAATGGAATGTAATCCACAATACAGGCATGAGTGAACTGGAATCGAAACTCAGACGACCATGGATTAAGAAGGTACGGAAACACCAGGCAAGGATTCCGATTATGACATAAATGGTCAGCAAGATATTGATAATGTCTGACCTTCAGGTATCACTATTATGTCATTCAGCAGGATAATGCCATCGCTGCCTTCCTGTGTAAAGGAGCAGGAGATATTCTTATCATTCAATGCCACTCTTGCTGAGATCCCATGATGGTTTTGCTCTAATTCAATTCTCATTTTTTTTAGATTCAGGCTGCCGTATTTAATGGCCAGTTGTGCTGAAAATCCATCCTTATCTTTACGCTGTGCATAAGTACCCCATCCCTCTGCCACCGTAAAGGGTGCGCTAAAGTTTTCCGGGTGTATTTTAGGTGCGAAACTGATATATCCTTTGGGCCCGTGATATTCAAATCCACAGGCGGTAATAAAGGTGCCATAGCTTGCCATCGCGCGTGCATAATGATCGCTGCATTCTATTTCGTTATATGGATTCCGTTTGCCGGCGTGATATCGGTCATGAATATTTTTCGTCAATACCAACGACTCCTCCACCATTCCTTCTGCCATTAAATGAGAGGCCACCTGATGCTCAAACCCGCTCATACATTCATTAAAATATCCAACTTGCCATGCTACGTCCGTTCCATACGGTTCCGGATCATCCCGTGGATTGGTGTCCATAAGCATACCGCCTTCACCGGATAAAGCATAAGGCCTTCCTCCCGGATGGTGTGCCATATAAGGGCCAACATCCGGCATAAAATTATATTTCCATAGTGCATTTAAGGCAGAAAGTACCTTCCCTTTATCCAAAATTCTTCCCAACCCTACCTGGGAGGCATAGGATTGTCCAAATACCTGATCAATAAAACAGGTGTCATAAGAGCCCAAAGATCTCTTACCTCCCTTTCCAGGAAGTTGAATAAAATATTCCCCGTTAAATAAATATTTATCAATATTTTTCTTTCCTGTAAGAAAACGATTATGGCACTTCTCTGCAAATGCTTCATCCCGCATATCCAAGGCCATTTCCTCTCCCGCCCGCCATGCTGCGAGACACAGGCTGCTGATCCAGGATATCTTGCCATACCAGGCTGCATCAAGCGTATTTGGCTGAGCGCCGTCAATAATACCATCCTGGTTAATATCATGATTTAAGATAAATTCAATTGCTTTTTTAATGTGTGGCCAGTTATTTTTTAAGAAAGAAAAATCTTTTGACATCTGATGCTCCCTATAAATCCTCAATACAGTTCCCGCCTGTCCGTCAATAGCTTCTCCTGTTCCTTCTCCACGATAACCGATCTGGCCTGTTTCGGGATT
Source organism: Chitinophagaceae bacterium (assembly GCA_004299085.1). Classification (GTDB taxonomy): domain Bacteria; phylum Bacteroidota; class Bacteroidia; order Chitinophagales; family Chitinophagaceae; genus FW021-bin31. Next base: position 3,195 of record SCQV01000480.1, read on the forward strand.
AAATGCCAATCCCAGATCCACCCGCTCCCGTGTGTCACGTTGTATTCCAGGGAAAATTCGCCCGTCCGCCTGCGCATATTGCCATACATGTGTACAGGTTCCCGGGCAACAGCCTACACCCTCCCATCCCCAAAAACGGCCTGTCGCAAAACGGTGTGAAGTAGTAGTAGCCAATGTGGAAGTATTGCCGAATGTCCTGTCAAGGAACCAATAAGGTAAGGTAGAGTCATACCAGGTATCGCGCCATAATCTGGTATCATGACTCAATCTTTCAAAATTATGAGCAATATACTGTGCTACGCCGTAGGCATCATTAAATCTCTTTGCATAATAATTTCCACTTTGCGCATCCCTGACAGGGAGGTTAGTATGCTTAAAATGCCAGCTTATCACGAAATGAAACGTTCGTTCTTCATCGGGCAATATTTGAGCTTTATTCATCACACCGCCGGTCAATAATGCATGTTTATCCTTTATCGTTTGAGCATCGGAGGTTTTAAAATCAAAATCTTTTATCTCACTCGTATTAAAATTGGTATAAACAGTTGCGTTTTTATGTAGTGATGAAATACACATCGTACCATAATCGGGTAAATTTGCCATATCACTTTTATCCTCACTTTTTATTTGCACCGCTTCACACATCACCACACTCAATTTCTCATTTTGCTTTTTACTGTTTTGCCTGTTGAAAGAGATTTTATCATGCGGATAAATCAGGCAGGCATTTTGCAACCAGCCCGCTATAGATGCCTCCATAATTCTTTTTGAATGATTACGAATTGTAATGGAAAAAATAGTCGCAGATAATCCTGAATCATCTGCATTCAATGGGATAAAGGGAGAATACGCTTCCATGACAACGGAAAAAAGAAGATCACTATCGGTATATTCAATAGTAGCAATGGGATATTGTCCTTTAAAGCTGATTTCATCCCAGTCTGCTTCTCTAAGCCGGCGAATATACTCTTTGCCATCGCAACTAATTTTTACTGCAAAGCCCTGCTCAATGGCTTCCTTGGCTAAAGAAGGTGGCGGCTCCAGATAGGCGGAACCATCACGGGAACGGATTTCCCTTCCTGTAGGCTCCCATATAATTTGTTTCGGATCAATGCCTTCCTGATTTTTATTAAATATATCCCAAAGCCATAATCGCCCGTCTCCGCCAAGATATAATGTGCCCGTCATAATGCCGCCTACCGGCATTCCGATAAAGCGCAATTCATTTCTGCTTTTCAAATAAGTAGTTGGTTCGCCCCTTGCTGAAAGTGATTCAATCCATTGAATATTCAGATTTTTATTTTCCGGAATACCCCGATGGGCTGGTTCTCCTTTAAGAAAAGGGGAAGCAGCTACCGGAAAACGGGCAGTATAAATACCTGCAGCAAGTGTGCCCATTCCTTTTAAAAAGGTACGCCTGCCGAAACCGCCTTTTTTATGATCATTTTTCGAAGACATGAGCCAAATGTACCCAATATTCTCTAAGCGTGCTTGGTGATATTATTAAAGAACCTGATGAAAAGGAAGTCACTTTATATTGGGATGAAAATACGCTTATAAGTTAATAACCTTTTATGCTAAAAATAAATAACTGCATACAATGTATTGATTTTGGATTAAAATAAGCAGGCAATTTAATATACCTTTGAGATAATTAAAAGAGGAAAAGAATTCCCACATCGAAGCGGGAATGATTCCTTCAAAATACATATTGTAAATGTCCTATCAGCTTTTACTGGATAATATTTCCAAATGTATCAGCCTTCCAAAAGACGAGGAAGATTACTTCGTTTCGCTGCTCAAAATCAAAAAGGTGAAGCGGAAACAATTTCTTTTACAGGAAGAAGAAGTACAGAAACAGGCTATATTTGTGACCGAGGGATGTTTGCGTGGCTATGCCATAGACAAAAATGGCTTTGAACATATATTGCAGTTTGCACCTCCGGGCTGGTGGATAGCAGATATGAACAGCCTGCTAAACCAGGAGCCGGGGATTTTATACATAGATGCCATTTTTAACAGCGAAGTGTTACTGCTTTCCAAGACCGACCAGGATGAATTGTTTATCAGGATACCCGGGTTTGAGCGATTCTTCCGTATTTTATCCGAACGCTCTTTTGCCTCTTATCAATATCGTATGGTGGACAGCCTTAGCCTTTCTGCGCTTGAACGCTATCATAACTTTTGCAAACTGTATCCTTCGTTGATTGAATGTCTTCCACAAAAACAAGTGGCATCTTATATCGGCGTTACTCCGGAATTTTTGAGTGCAATACTGAATAAAAAAATTTCAGCGAAATAGCCCTCCTCTTAAACTATCTTAAGATTTTCTCTTAATCTATCTTATTGGATTACGGATGGTGCCCATAGTATCTTTGCCTTATTAAAAAATATTTAAAAAGGAGTAACAATAATGAAAAGGTCAGTTGAAAAAGTTTTCCCACGTCACGATAGTCCGCACATGGTTGGAGACGGTTTTAGGGTGTATAACCTAATCCCCGGCGTAGGAGTTACTCAGGAAAGAATCAGCCCGTTTCTGATGCTGGATTTTAATCCGGAGATAGATTTTGGGCCATCTAAACATATACGGGGCGTGGGCGCACACCCGCATAAAGGATTTGAAACAGTAACCATTGCCTATAAGGGCAGTGTGGCTCATCACGACAGCACTGGCAAAAGCGGCATTATCAATTCGGGCGATGTGCAATGGATGACCGCAGGCGCGGGCATCTTGCATAAGGAATATCATGAAAAGGAATTTTCTAAAAAAGGTGGCCCTTTTGAGATGGTGCAGCTTTGGGTGAACCTTCCGGCAAAAGATAAATCCACCCCGGCACATTATCAGGCAATTGCTGCCGGTCAGATGGGTAAAGTGATGTTACCAGATCATAGCGGAATTGTAAATGTAATTGCGGGAAAATTTCAGCATACAGAGGGCCCTGCCCAAACCTACACTTCGGTAAACCTATTTGACATTAAATTAGAAAAGGAGGGCGAAACCTCTTTTAATATACCAGTGAGTCATAATGCAGCTTTACTGGTGGTGAATGGAAACATTGAGGTGAACGGCGAGCAGGCAAAAGAGCATCATTTTGTGTTGTTGAAAAATGATGGGGAAGAAATTACCATCAAAGCAACAGATAAAGCCGTAGTGCTGTTCATGAGCGGTGAGCCTATCAATGAGCCCATTGCGAGTTATGGCCCTTTCGTGATGAATACACAGGAAGAAATCATGGAAGCCGTAAAGGATTTTCAGAAAGGAAAATATGGTGTACTGGACTAAATAATACGGGGATGAAAAAATTAATTAAACATGTTTTAGCCGGACGAGAAAAGAAGATTACAGAAGAGGAAACTGTTTTGCAGCCGCTTCCTCACAAGGATTTCCGGTTTGCAAACCCTTTTATTGTTTTGCACCACCTGTTGCCGGAGTACATCAAACCCGGCTCCGCGCTTCGTATTCACCCCCATCCGCACAGAGGTTTTGCTCCGGTTACTTTTCAGTTGCAGGGTGAAGGGTATCATAAAGATAATGTCGGACACAATGAAATAATTAAAGCGGGAGATGTACAGTGGATGTTTGCCGGTAAAGGATTATTGCATAGCGAAGGACCAACGAAGCATATTTTGGATAACGGTGGCACACAAGAATTAATACAATTATGGATAAATGTTCCCAAAGCCCATAAATGGGATGCACCCAGGTACCAGTCGGCAAGAAAAGAACAATTACCCGGAGTGTTGGAGCAGGAGGGAGTAAATCTCCGGCTGGCAAGTGGAAAGTATGATGAGAAAGCCGGCCCTCTGCAAAGCTACACCCCTGTTATTTCTATCATTGGTGAAATTGAAAAAGGGAGACGGGTTCAACTTACGGCATCCCCCGGTTACTGGACATTACTCTATGTGTCGAGAGGGCGTATAAACGTAAATCATGATTCCATTGGCGAGCACAACCTCATTGTTTTTGAAAAAGAACATGAAGAGATATTGGTATGCGCGGAAGAAGAGACCCAAATACTGTTTCTTTCAGCCGACCCCATTGATGAACCGGTAGCCGCCAAAGACAATTTTGTAATGAACACACCCGAAGAGACAGAGCAGGCTATCGCCGATTATAAGAACGGAATATTTGGGAGGCTTGAGTTTTAACCATGAAATAGTAATGTAAAACAACAATAAAAAGGTGGTAATATCATGGCTTTAAAAAATATCGAAAAGTTAATCCCTCCTGGAGAGGTGCACATGGTAGGTGATGGATTCAGGATGCAAAACTATATTCCATTTGAAGTGAGTATGGAACGAATGAATCCGATTATTGGATTAGATTTCAATCCTGCTATGCATATAAATCCATCCCATAAACCAAGAGGGGTCGGTGCCCATCCACATCGGGGGTTTGAAACGGTAACTATTGCTTATAAAGGTGCAGTAGAGCACAATGATAGTTTTGGTGGCGGCGGGGCAATAAGCCAGGGAGACGTCCAATGGATGACTGCAGGCTCCGGTGTGCTGCATAAAGAATACCATGAAAAACAGTTTAGTGAGCATGGTGGCGATTTTGAATTAGTTCAGTTGTGGATAAATCTTCCGGCAAAATATAAGATGGTAAAGCCGGGCTACCAACCTCTATCTCACGAAAACCTTGGCAAATACACCCTGCCTGATAAGGGTGGTGTGGTAGAAATAATTGCAGGGGAATATGAGAAAATAAAAGGGCTGGCAACAACCTTTTCTCCTATCCACATGTACAATATACGAATGACAAAAGGAGGAAAGGCTGACTTTAGTTTCCCGGCATCTTATAACACGGGGCTACTGGTCATTGAAGGAGGAATAAAAGTTAACGGCAAAAATGTACCGGCGGAGCAGTTTGTTTTGTTTGAAAACAAAGGAGAAGATTTTTCAATAGATGCCCTGGAAAATACGGTCGTGTTATTATTGAGTGGCAAGCCACTTAATGAGCCCATTGTTGAACACGGGCCTTTTGTTATGAATACTGAATCTGAGATCAGGGAGGCGTACAATGATTTCCGGATTGGTAAGTTCGGATACCTTGAAGATTAAATAATAAAGATATAAGTGATGTACAATTTACATCCTTTAAAAATGAAGGCGAAGCCGTAACAGTTAAGGCTGTTTCAGACATTTATTTTCTTTTATTGAACGGACAGCCGCTGAATGAACTGACTTTACATAAAGGACACTTTGTGATGAATGCACAGGAAGAAATAGACCAAACTTATTTGATGCGGAAAGCCGCCGGTTTGGGAAAATAGATTAGCTTATAATCGAACAGTATATAAAATCATAAATCCTTGCACCATTCGGAATAGGGAAGTGCGGAAAGTTTATTAATAACAAACGGCTTATTTATTCGAAAATTGTTTTTATGAAAGAAGAATTTCAAAACCTCGAACTGACAAAAAATGAAGCTGCTCAACGCTTTGAAATGAACGTGGGTAATGCCGAAGCATTCATTGTGTACCGTCAAAGTGGTAATAAAATTACTTTGATACACACTGAAGTAGCGCCTGCACTGGAAGGCAAAGGAGCGGCTACTGCCATTATTGAAAAAACGCTGGCATATATTGCAGAAAATAACTTCAAATTGATACCGCTTTGTCCATTAGTAGTTTCTTATCTCAAGCGTCATTCGGAATGGAAACGGATTGTAAAGGAAGGAATAAACTTATAAAGATAGTTAGAGGAATCATATTTTCATGGCAGACAAAGATAATAAACAAACGAACAGATATACCGATGACTTCGTAGAATAATCGTTTGCTAACCAGGTTACGCTTAGAGACGCTAACCATTTAATGGGCTTTTCTTTGACTCCTGGGAATGCGATGTAAGTCTGCTGTTTTAGCTCACTGGAATATAAGTAGGTTGCTTCTGAAATGGATAGGTATTTCTGGTTAGCGTTTTGTGCTATTCTTGCAAGGGAATCAAGACATAAAATCAACAGTGTTTTTTCATACTTTAAAAAAAATTTATCAGGGCATTGCTGAAACATAGAA
>SCQV01000481.1 GCA_004299085.1 Chitinophagaceae bacterium
GTCGGCACAAATACTGCCGTATCTGATGACCCGTATCTGACGAACCGTCTGTGGAGCGGAAAGTCGCCTGTAAGGGTAGTTTTGGATAAAAAATTAAGGCTGCCTGAATATCTTCATATTTTTGATAATGAGGTACAGACACTGATTTTTAATGCAGAAAAACAACAGAGAAGAGGAGATACCGAGTGGATAAAGATCCCATTTGATGAAAATGTCTTGCAGGAGATACTTCAGGTGCTTTATGAAAAAAAGATACTATCCCTCATCATAGAAGGGGGGGCAAAAACATTGCAATCATTTATGAATGCGGAGCTTTGGGATGAGGCAAGAGTTATCACGGGAAATAATTTTTGCGGGCAAGGGGTTCAGGCTCCTGTATTGGCTGATAGGGAAGCTCTCTGGCAGGAAGCGGTTGCAGGAGATAAGATTTATTATTTTAGAAATAAATGAACTTCTCCTAAAATAATTGAATAGAAACTATTGCATTTAATAATCAATATTGTAATAAGGTTGGTGAGATTTCTTTCATAATTTTGCTACTAAGGTTTATAGTTTTCAGTCCTTTTGTTATAGTCTTCTTATATAAGAAGTTACTTTAAAAATCTTATTGACCTTAGTAGAAATTTGTCAATGATTTTTAATTCAAACCTTATTACCTTATTCCTGACAGGAAATGGCAATGACTTTTTTAATGATTTTGATTACTTCTTCTCCGAAGAAGACACTTCTTGTTTCGCCCTGTATTTCTTTAAAAATTCCAGCGCAAATTTTCTGATTTCCTCCCGCAGCTCCACATCTTTGGTAGCACGGTGATAAGTATCTGCCATACCGAGAAAAACCTGATAATAAAATCCAGTCATTTCATCCAGATTCATATTCCGCGTCCACAGGTCAATACGCAAGGTGCTCTTATCCGCATTATCCCAGAAAGAAAGCACCATGGCATTAGCCCGGTTAGGGCCTTCGGCGCTGCTGTCTGTCGCTTTCCAGGAAATATTTTCAGGGACTTTATCTTCGCCCATAAGAATATCTATATTAATGGATGATTTCTTGTACATTTTAATTTGTAAGTTGAAAATTGATTATTGAATGTTGATTATTGAACATTGATTGTTGATTATTGAACGTTTATTATTGATTGTGTTCAAAAATACCCTGCAAAATTAAGCTATTTTACTATTTGCATGATACAATCCCAGAGTAAATCCGCAGTTTTGTCCCAGTTAAATTGAGTGGCTTGTTTATCTGTATTGGCTATCAGACCGGCCCGCAGATTTTCATCTTTATAAATTTCACAAAACTTATCCCCGATGTTATCAGGAACTATCGGATTAAAATATAAGGCGGCATCTCCCGCCAGCTCTTCACAAACAGAGCCTGCAGCAGCCAGGACAGGCACTTTGCATCGCAATGCTTCGGTAACCGGAGAATTGTAGCTTTCCGTTTCAGACGGACTTACCAATGCATACGCGGCGCCAATCAGTTTGGTCATTTCCTGCAAGCCGACTTGTCCCATCCTCTTTACATCATCACGGAAATGATAGGAACGCATGAGTTCCGGAAATTCCTTATAACCGGTGTCTTCTTTTCCCGCTAAAATTAAAACCATATTCGACCTCAGTCTTTTTTTCAACACGGAAAATCCTTTCAGCATGTTGATAATATTCTTGTCTTTGCTGATATTTCCTGCATAAATAAAATATTCTCTCCCATCCGTATAATCATTTTTAACCGCTTCCCTTTCCTGCCAGCTAAGCGGATGAAAATCTTCCTGTATTCCTTTATGAATGACGGTCATTTTTTCAGGAGGAATATTAAAACGGGAAACTAATTCTTTCTTACAAAAGGCGGAAACGGTGGCAATGCTGCCTGCTTTCGATAAATATGGTTGAATATGACTCTTTAAATAATTCAATTTCCTATCTGAAACAGCCGCCGGTGTAAACAAGAATGAGGTGTCCTGAAGCACAATACACGATGGAATTTTGCTTTTTAATGGCAGAAATCCGTTCAATGAAAGGAATGCTTCCGCTTTTTCTTTTTTTAATAATGAAGGTAGTGTCCATTTTAATAAGCGGTAAAGTGAAAATTTGGAAGAAGGGGAAGATGCTAAAGAAACATATTTGAGATTACCTGATGGGAAATGGGGGCTATCAAAAGATTCATTCGAAATGATAATGAACTCATGCTCCGGATGCATAGCAGTCATACGATAAATAACTTCATAAATAAACCAGTCCGCTCCCTTCCAGGTTTCCTTTTCTTCGGGTATAATATCGGTGTAAATGGCAATGCGCATTTTTCTTGTAACAAACTTTTATTACTATCTTATTTAATAATGCGATAATGTTTTAATATAGCCAACGTTTTTTCCAAAGGAAGTGCTTTTACTTCATGCCCGTGATATCCTTTCATATCCTGCGCCATGAATAAAGAGTTATAAACAGCTTCTTCTGTAGCTTCTTTTACTGCCAGAAATAAGGGCGACATATCATCATTGCTGAGACGCGGTACTTCCTGTACCGGGCTTTTCGATTCATAAGGTACATAAGTGGCAGTATCGGTAGAAAAAGCAATCGAATAATCGCCGCTCCCATTAGATGAAAAAGAACCTACCGAGCCTAAAGCGAGGAAAGAACGCTTGGCTAATCGTTTTAAATTACGCGAGGATAACGGCGCATTCGTTGCAATGACAATCATACAAGAGCCATCCACCTTATAATTGGTTTCTCCCGACATATAATATGTATCCAAAGCTTTTCCAACCGGAGCGCCATCAATAGAAAGGATGCCACCGAAATTTGTTTGTACTAAAACACCCACCGTGTAACCGCCTTTTGATTGAGGTAATACTCTTGAAGAAGTTCCGATGCCCCCTTTAAATCCCATGCATATTGTGCCCGTACCGGCTCCCACATTTCCTTCTGCTACCGAGCCGGAGGCGGCTATCTGCAAGGCTTTCTCTACGTCTTCCGCATGCACATGCCTGCCACGGATATCATTGAGATAACCGTCATTGGTTTCCCCGACAACCGTATTAACAGATTGCACGTTTTCATTGCCAGGAAAATTCAGCATATAATCTATCATCGCATTGGCAACGATGGGAACATTTAAGGTGTTAGTGAGTGCAATAGGAGTTTCCATATTCCCCAATTCTTCTATTTGGGTAGTTCCTGTTATTTTTCCAAACCCATTTCCTACATAAACCCCTGCAGGTACTTTTTCCTGAAACATATTACCACTATGCGGAATGATAACAGTAACACCCGTACGAACAGAATCACCTTTGATTAGAGTAACCTGGCCTACTTTCACTCCCGGTACATCTGTAATGGCATTCCAATGACCCGTCTGTAAAATGCCGGGTGTGATGCCGTAATATCTTGCACGATGGCGGGTTTCAGTATTAGACTGGGCATTTCCCTGTGAGTAAGAAACGGACATAAGCAATAATATCAAAGTTAGCTCTCTAATCATTTTTTAAAATAAATGGCCTTAAGGTTCCACCCGATAACAATACAAAAGTTGACATCTTCTTCTTATATCCATATCATTCATCCCAGGCGAGAACTAATACCTATGCATTATATCAATACAATGTAATAAACTCTTTATTTTAATCTTTTTATGACGTTCACAAACCTTCTTACTAGAAAGGTTGGTGGGAATAAGTGAAGTGTTGAAAATGCCATAATAAACCAACCACCTACAATTAAGTAAAGATTAGGAATTTTCTTCAATACTTCTTGGTCCCCATTTTGAGTTATTATTGTCGTCATTAAGTCTGGTATTAAGGATATTATTATAAATGTTAATCCACAAATAACACCTCCAAAAGCGATATAAAATCTATTATTCCACCATTTCTTAATTCTCTTATTTAATCTAATAGGCAACCCGACGATTAAACAAACTATTATCGTAAATAATGAAGACATCACTCCCATAATTGGTTGAAAAAAGATGATTCCTATAAATCCATCTATACCTCCTTGATAGTCCAGAAGCGAAAATATCATATAAATACCTATCGTTAAACCGAATGTCAAACCAATTTGGAAGAAAAGAATTAATATATTTAGAAATCTTTTCAAAATGCTTGTACTTAAAAGAAAAAGATTTTATATGCTTCGTGTCTTGGTGGGAGAACTACCGAATTACGCTTAACTTAAAATAGTTTTCAGATGTTCTTATTCGTCTTTATCTATCAACACTTCTCCTGTCATTTCTTTAGGAATATCTATTCCCATAAAAGTTAAAATGGTCGGTGCTATATCTCCTAATTTACCATTTTTTATTTCTCCTTTAAAATCATCGCTGATGATAAAAAATGGAACGGGATTCAAAGAATGGGCCGTATTCGGCGAGCCATCCGGATTCATTTCATAATCAGAATTCCCATGGTCAGCAGTCAGAAAAACACGATAACCGTTTCTGAGCGCTGCCGTTACCACTTGCTTTACACATCCATCCACCGTTTCAACTGCTTTAATCACTGCATCCCAAACACCGGTATGCCCCACCATATCCGCGTTGGCAAAATTTAAGCAAATAAAATCGGCGCTTTTCTTGTCCAATTCCGGGATCAGCTTATCAGTTAATTCCTGGGCGCTCATTTCCGGTTGAAGGTCATAAGTCGCCACTTTAGGCGAGGGAGCGAGAATTCGATTTTCTCCTTTAAATTCCGATTCTTTTCCGCCACTGAAAAAGAAAGTTACGTGCGGATATTTTTCCGTTTCCGCAATACGTATCTGCTTTTTACCCGCTTTTTCCAATACTTCACCCATCGTCATGGTCAGGTCTTTATTTTCAAAAATGACCGGAATATTTTTAAAATCCTTATCATATTCCGTCATGGTAATGTAATCCAGATCCAATTTTTTCATACTAAAATCAGGCATATCTTGTTGCGTCAAAACCTGTGTGATCTGCCTGCAGCGGTCCGTGCGGAAATTAAAGCAAATCACCACATCGCCCGATTGAATAGTGGCCGAAGGCCGGTTATTTTCATTGACATGAATGATGGGCTTGATAAATTCATCCGTTACATTTTCATCATAAGAGTCTTTGATGGCGGCAAAAATATCCTGAGTCTTTTTACCTTCTCCTTTTACGATGGCATCATAAGCTAATTGTATCCTTTGCCAGCGTTTATCACGGTCCATAGCGTAATAACGGCCGCAAACAGTGGCTATTTTCCCCGTTGTTTTATCCAAATGTTGCTGAAGGTCTTTTAAAAATCCCATGCCACTTTTAGGATCCGTATCACGTCCATCCGTGAAAGCATGGATAAAAACATCCTTCAGCCCGTTATCATGAGCGATGGAAACAAGCGCTTTCAGGTGATTGATATGAGAATGTACGCCGCCATTGCTGACAAGGCCTATGAAATGGAGATTTTTATGCTCATTTTTAGCTTTATGGAAGGCATCCAGCAAGATTTTATTTTTCGCTAAAGAGTGATCTTTTACCGCCACATTAATCCTCTGCAATTCCTGGTAAACAATGCGTCCGGCGCCGATATTCAGATGCCCGACTTCAGAATTTCCCATTTGCCCTTCCGGCAAACCTACCAGCTCACCGCATGTTATTAATTCGGCATTAGGATACTTATGATACAAGGAGCTTACGAAGGGTGTTTGAGCCAGGGCAATGGCATCGGATTTACGAACTTTACCATGGCCCCATCCGTCCATGATGATTAAAATAGCAGGTTTCTGTTGCATGGTGCAAACCTACTGGAAATCATTGAAAATTGGCATAGTTTTCGTGCATATTTCCGTTCATTTAAAGAAGATTTTAAGTCATGGAGTTTATTATACCCATAAAAACTGTTGGTAAAGCGCTGTTAATAAGCGGGTTGCTCATGTCGTTTACGGTAATGAATCCTTTCAATAATGTGGTTTCTGCATTAAAAAAGGGCAATGTGGATGAGCTTTCTCATTACTTTGACAATATGGTGGAAATTACTTTGCCTGCTAATGCCAATTCTTACAGCAAATCACAGGCAATGGTTATTCTGAAAGAATTTTTTGCCAATAATCCTGTTAAAAATTTCAGGCTTATTCATAAAGGTAATTCCGGGGAAGGTTCCAGCTTCGGTATCGGCAATCTTGAAACCGAAAAAGGTATTTACAGAACTACTTTCTTTTTCAGGGAAAAAGGTGACAGTTTTGTTATCCAGGAACTGAGATTTGAGAGAAAGAAAGAATAACTCTTTTCTGGAGTAGAAGTCAAAAATCAATCCTGAAGCGCCTTGTTAAACTTGTTTTATTGCTTTTCTTATCAAGATTTTGCTTCGTGATCTTTGTGGGATTCATTTATACCCATTTTATGGTGTTGACATGGCACTATTTCATTCTCATTCTATGCTGCTCTTTCTGTAATATATTTCACCAACGATCTTTTTGCTACGGGCAGTAATGTTTCTTCCAACGGAAAAGTCTTTTTTGAAATCACACTGTAAACAGCCGGATTGGGCAACTGGTTCCTTTTTTTGATCAGCTCCGACTTAATGGATTCATGGGTATTCACCAAATTTCTTATCCAAGAGTCTATAAAAACGGTGCGCATGGCACGGTATTTTTCATGAAGCTTTTCAAAAATGGTGATATGAAATTCATATACACGGGTTTCTTTTATATCACCGTTGTTCACCAGGATATATCCCTCATGATTGCTTAAAGGAATAATTCCCACCGGCGCTATTTTCATATCTTCTTCCACAAAATCATAAATCTCTCTGCCGCCTTTAATGGTTCCCCTCATTTTTTCTAAAGCATACCGGATAATATCTTCCAGTTCCTGCATCAGTTCATCATCTTTAATCATCTTTTCATAAATGATCTGAAGCTTGTTCAAATCTACTTCTGAAAGCCGTTTGGGAAATTGTTGCTGCAGATACTGCTTATTCTCACGAAAAGCAATCAGATTATTATAATGGAAGATAATATCCGCTAACTGGGGATATAATTTATTCTCATCAAAATAATGATCAATTGCCTGCAGATAATCCAGCAATTTGTATTTCTTCAGCTCAAAATCAATATACCCATCTACAAACCATGTTTCGGATAATGTTTTCATGATGCTTCTTTTTTGTTGAAAATTATCTCTAATATTATAACAATTCAAATAAACTTTCACACATTATTTTAACAAATCTTTAATTTCAATATTACTTTAATCGCTTGTAACACTCATGGCTGCGTTGAGGGCATCCAATGCTGCACTCTGCCTTCCTGCATCTCCTTTATCAAAAGGTCCATTCCAGATACAACCTGTTTCATTCGTCTTTTTATCACGTGCATGGCTCCACAAATGAGTTGCATTCCTTTGGATAAATTTTTGGATAGACACATCGTGCGTTTTCGAATACAGATTTGCCAGGTGCCTCATAAAGATACCTTTGAACTGTACCGCATCTGCATTGCAATGCGGCTCGGTAGGTTCACGTAAAATACCATCCGGATATACTAAATATTGCATAGCTGAATGTGCAATCTTAAGCGCTATTTGCGATAATGAATCATCTTTTATAGCTTCACCCAATTCTATTAATCCGCTTAACAGGACTCCCTGGTTATAAGTAAAATGATACCCGTGCTTTGCCATACAGTTTTTATCTAATCCATCTTCAACTAAGAATTGATGATTAATAAGATGCATCTGATTAAACCAATTCCAGTCGGCAACAGCCCATTGCAGGCACGTTTTTCCCGAAATGAAAGCTGTATCCTTTATCCGATCATGCAAACGAACGGCGGTAAGAATAAATAATTCATTTTCTATAGAATTTTTCCCGTGATCGGGCTTTTCCCAATAAAGCCCTCCACCACATTCATCACTCCATCCTTTTACCATATCAGAAAAGATAATTTGCGCTGTATGAAGATATTTCTTTTCATGGGTCAGATCATAAAAATCAATCCAGGCAAGCGCCCACCATCCTTCATCATCATAATAATCATTAATGAAATTTTGCACAATATGAACCTGTCCATTTTGCTGATCGTGTACTGAAAAAGATTCACACTTTTTGAAAGTGTTCTTGATGAGGTGTAAATAAGAACTATCCCCGGTAAGCCTTGTATAATCAATCAATGCGGTGATGGCGTTGGCAGTGTTCCACCATCCGGTAGTTTTATACAAACCCGTTTCCGGATCATACCACTTTTGTAAGGTTTCAATAGTACTTTTAGCATCCTGCTCAAAAGCTTTCTTCTGAGCAGAAAGCGGAAAAACAATCAGTGAGTAAAATGAAAATATCAAAACAGCCTTTCTGAATCCGGTTATTTTACGTGGATAAATCATTGCCCCAAAATAGAGAAATTTCATTTCTTGTACAAAAAAGCACCAGGAAAGGGTCAAATCATTTTGCCCATATCTTGAATGAATTGAATAACCATAGATGTTTATATAAGCTCTGCGTCCGTTTTTCATCTCACTGGGCTTATCCTAATATCTTCAAACATGCCGGTAACCGGAGATGGCCGGGTGTAGGGACAAACATTATTGTAATTGCCCTATTTTTCGTTCTTCATCTCCTGGCTGGCCGTTGCAACCAGATTGCCGGATGATAAAGTAATAGCTCATTTACATGAACCGGTTACCTGCGATCATGAAGAAGAAAAGGTATAATGCCTTCACTAACGAAGTTGTTTTCTCATTTCATAATGCGGAATACCCACCTCTAAGAATTCATCGCCCAATATATGGTAGCCGTTTCTTTCATAAAAAGGCACGGCAGTATAACGTGCATGCATCATCAGCGTCATAAAGTTGTTTTTTAGGGATTCTTTTTCTGCAAATTCCAGAATCTCCCTTCCAATGCCACTGCGTTGAAGGTCTTCACGTACTGCCATCTGGCGAAGCTGAATTAATTCATCATCTATGGGAGATAATACGCAGCAACCTATGATGCGGGAATTTTCTTCATCCGTTTCAAAACAACCTATCAGCACATCATTGATTTCCTGTTGCAGATATTTTTCAGTAAAATGAAGTCCTAAGGGCTTACGAAGTATTTCATCCCGCAGCTTGATCATTTCCTGATAATCGCAACTGCCATATTCAAGTAAACGGAGGTGGTGCATGGAGTAAAGGTAAAGATTCGTAACAGAAATTATCTATTTTTATTCCTTTTTATCTTCTCTAAGCCCACCATGAGTATCTTCCGTTCTCCCTTTGCCCTGCCGGAATATAGATTCGTATTTATTATGCTGGCAAATTATTTTTTGCTATTGCCAAAATTATGATGGATCATACCATCTGAGCTGACCTTTACCGGTGGTTACTAAACTTTGCAGGCTTTTTTGAATAAAACCGGTCCATGCATCGCGGCACACATTATAACACTCATAAGCCGGTACTAAGCCAATCTGGGTAAAAACCATTTGAGTCTTGTTTCCCTGTTTGAAGATTTCAAAAGTAATTTTATTACCGACCCATTCGCTTTTATCCTTTATGGATTTAAAATAGTTGTCTTCTACCAGCCAGACTACTTTCTTGCCAGGAATCATTTCAATGGTTTTCATTTTGCAACGGTGGCTATCTGCAAAATGATAAGTCCACTCAGCATGGAGTTTTCCGGTATCTCCATCAATGTCCTCACTCCACCATGCTTTGGGGTTATTGATGGCCTTAAAAACTTCGGCAGGCGATTGTGATACTAAAATGGCGGTTGTGAAATTTTGATTATTCATTTTTATAAAGTTTATTTGTAAAAATTACTGTGGCGTTCCTACACCTCCGTTAATAAATTCTACCAAACTGCCCGTAAGATGTCCATTCCAACCTACCTCACAATCATTGTAACATTCAACTCCGGGCACTAAACCAATGTGCGTAAAATCAATTCGGGTTTCGTTTCCCTTTTTAGAAAACTCAAAAACAACTTCGGTGCCCATCCATTCCTTTTGGGCTTTTATCCAGTGCAAATGGCAGTCGGTTACTTTCCAAACTACCTTTTTATCAGGTATTAAATCGCTGACCTGGAAATCAACATACGTTTCGCCAAAGCGAACACTAAATTTGTCATGTAGTTTATCGGCTTTGCCGATAAAAATTTTTGCCCACCAGCCGTTTACCTCGCTGATTTTTCTCATAGCTTCTTCAGCAGAAGCATTTACCGTCATGGTTTTGTGATAATTATTGTTTTCCATTTTTTTAAATTTTTATCTGTTTAAAAAGTTTTGATATTTTTTCTTAATAAACTTCAATGTATAATGTAAAACGCATCGCGTTCTTCTCTGATTTTCTTTTCCCCATCCAGCAAATAGACACAAGACCTCACCATCGTAACCATTGCTCCGGCAGTGCCCAAGCCAATCCTCATAGTAATTACTATGACAGCATTGCTTTCATCACCCATTGCCGAAACTTCGTGAACACTCTCCGGCTCAATAAGTGAAGCTGCTTTCATTTTGCGTACCATGTACTCGTCAATGCCCGTGAATTCACTGCCGTAAAAATTGCGTTCAAAGCCGGATTGCGTGCTGGTTACTATGGCGTGCACATCTGTTGCCAGCATTTCTCTGGTTTTTTCCCAATCTTGATGACCCCAGGCATTTATATGGTCACGGGCGACATTAACGGCAGTGGAGGTTTGTGTTTCCATTGGTTCAGTTTGTTTTAGTTTATTGTATTATATCAACTTTAAAATGACGCAAAATATCTCCCACTCCGAAAGGAGTCCTTTTGACAAAGCCAAGAAGAACACCAAGAAGAGCCCCTGCCTTTGCCGTCAGGCAGGCCTGTCTGCCGATAGGCAGGTTTGTGGGCTTTGTGCCTTTGTGGGAAATAAGATAAAATATCCATGACGTAACATTATTTATTATTCTCTATTTATTCCATTGAGTGTAACCCTATCCGGTTTCCTTCTGTATCTATAAACTGGGCAATAAAACCAGTGCCCTCATTTTCGCTGTTCTTGATTTTTTCAAGAATGACTTTTCCACCGGCCTTTTCTACTTTTGAAAGAGGGATAGCAAGATCTTTGTCTCCCCTGTCTATATAAACAATTGCACCGTTTTGTGAGGGTTCGTAACCATTACCTTCTACGATAGCACCTCCCGCACCCAGTGCGTTTTTGTCGAGCGGAAAAACGGCATACTTGCCTCTCGGCATTGGAACCAAAGGCATATCAATATTAAAAATAGTTTCATAAAATTTCTTTGCTCTGTCAAAATTTTTTACGGGAATTTCTACCCAATAGATTGCGTTTCTCATGGTAATTTTATTTTAAATTTTAAATAATTGAGTCCACTACGAAAAGTCAGAGTTATTCAATTTGCCACGAAGGCACGAAGTCACTAAGTTTCACAAAGATTTATAAATCAGCTAAATACACTTTGTGTATTCTTTGAGTCTTGGTGGCATTTTTAAACTTTTCGGAGAGGATTCAATAATTCCTTCGTTTGTGTTATCATTCTTCCATACTCGCAAATCTCACAATATACTATTCTTGATTAAGAGAATTGATGTAATTTTTCCAAGGTGCCCAATAGCGTTCATTCCAATTTTTAAAGTAAATTTCATATCGCTGTTCATCCGGGATGAGCGTATGTGTAAGCTCAACAATTGTATTATTATTGTTTTGAACAAAACGCAAAATGACTATCATGTCTAAATCTTCTGCTGTTGAAGTAACTCCACTGCGCCAGGAAAGAACGATCAGTTTGTCCTTTACCAATTTCAAAACTTTGCCGTAGAGATGCCCGTTATTAATATTCCAAATGCTTCCTTCAACAGGTTGAATATCTGCAGGCATCCCGCCTCTGATATTCGAGTGATGTTCTGAGCTCAAAAACATATCATATAAAACTGATGAGGGTGCATTTTCAAATTCGGTTTCTTGAAAAATCGTTTTTGCCATGAATAATATTGTTATAAAATGATGAATGTGGATGCAAAGAAAGGAAGTTCCCCTCGCAAAAAATTGTAAAAATCGGAAGTGTCTTGCCGGCAGGTATGGTGCTATTCCTTGTAATACCTTTCGCCGAAGTCGTTTATTTGCTTTTCAAGTCTTGCAGGCGGGAATCCGGTAAAGCGTT
Organism: Chitinophagaceae bacterium; assembly: GCA_004299085.1. GTDB lineage: Bacteria > Bacteroidota > Bacteroidia > Chitinophagales > Chitinophagaceae > FW021-bin31. Next base: position 12,057 of record SCQV01000481.1, read on the forward strand.
TAAATGCTTTTATAAAATGAGATTGGTCATAATACAGATCATAATAATCATTCTTGAAAAATGAAGTTTCATGGCCGTTGACAAATGCCTGATAATATTGTTTGAAACGAATAATAGAGGATAAGTTTTTGGGACTAACTCCTAATTTATCATTGAATTTCATGTTTAGCCAACGACTGCTGTAACCTGTCTTCTTTTCTAATTCTTTGATCGTTATGCTTCCTCTGGAATCCGTTATTTTTTCAATGCAATATTCAAAAATCAGGTCTTCCTGATGTAACGAAAGTTGCCTGAGTAAAAATTGCTGCAATAGAGTTATTTTTTGTTGAACAGAGGTTGTGTTATTTATACGTTCCACTAATTGCTTCCCGATGTTTCCTAACACATCCCCAATCGAATAAATTTGATTTTGAATATCATTCAGTGTGAAATGAAAAAAACGATAGGCGCCCTTTGGAGTAAATTCAATACCGATAGTTTCCGTAGCTGTGTCTTCTTCAACGTCTAATATAACCGGCACATCCATCAAACCCGTTAAGGTAATGTCGTGTTCTTTTGAGGCAAATATTTTCCCATTGAGTGCTGCAACAATTCCATTCTGATAAGAGACAGTGAGTTTGATATTTCCGTTTGGAACTACCAGCTTCATATCTTCAACAGGCATCTTTCCGCTGCTTTTAAAAAGCCACATTTTTTCAATGTAGCTCCTTAATAGAACATGAGGTTCAATATGACAAAATTGTATTGGCATTTTATTTATGCCAAGGTATAACTTTTGGACGAATAACACTGGGGGTGCATCCCAAAATGTCGTCATTGCTCGGAGCGAGAAACCCCGCCTTACGCGGGATAGGCGAGCGACAAAGCCCGCCTGAATGACCTGTCGGGCAGGCAATCTCAAGTCTTAATGAGGAGATCGCTTCTCCCGCCCCAACGCACCAATCTGCCAAAGCAGAATCAATGACGTTGCAACATTTTGGTATGCACCCAACGCTGGTTGTCACTTATCGGGTTATCACAACCTCACATCAGCACTATTTTCGTCCGTATTAATAGAAGTCTCCAGATGGCTGCCTTTTTTTCTGATGTTTAAATGAGTATGTTGGCCTATCAGATCCCGGTATTTTTCAAAATACATTTGGCTTTGCTTTTTACCATTTATATAAAGCCCCTTTTCATTCAGCTTTATCGAAAAATTATGATCATTTTTGATAAGTCCGTCCCGCTTCATCTGATGAACTATTTCATTCGGATTGACAGCGTATCCGTTACTGAATAAAAACATGCGGGGATGACGCATCCTTTCTAAAGCCAGATTCTTTCTTGCAACTGTCATGATAGAATCCATGTTGGCCTTGTCAAAGGAGAATTTAATTCTGTTCTTTACCATGATGGAATCCATGTTAATCCGTTCTTTTCCTATTCGCTGCCTTAAGCTGTCCATACTTGCTTTCCATTTCGGGTTGTTAAACATTTCACTCATCTTATTAGCTTCCGCATTCAATGCATCCCTGTATGCTTTCCATTCAGCACTACTGTCGAATTGGTGTGCCATTTTACCCATTTGAATACTTAACTTTTGCATTTCCTGCTGATGTTTTCTCCACTCCCTGCTCTGGAAGTACTTTTGAATATGTTGCTGATAAGATTGTAAATCCTTTTGATATTTTTTCCATGCATCGCTGTTAAAATATTGCTGCATTTTATACTGCATACTGCTGATGGCGGAATCATTCAGGGAATTATCAGGAAAGGTGTCCACAGAAATCATTGGCATTGGCGGAGCCGGCAAATTGGCAGGTGCAGGCGGTGGCAGCGGAACAGAAGAGGGTGCAGGCGGTGGCACCAATGGTGGGGCAGGCGGTACAGGCAACAAACCGGTATCGGCATTTTGCTTAACAGCGGCAGCCAGATATGTTTTCAGTATGACGGCTTTGGTTTCGGGTTGATGATTTTCCTTTTCCCCCGGTACCAGCCAGGAAACAGAAATAATCCCCGCTGCCAGTATGAATATAACCAGCAATCTCTGCATGATATTTAATTTTCTATTTTTCATTTCCATGATACGTTTTATACGTTGAAATAATTGTTGTTTCTTTCCGGTAGCAGCCAGGACAAAGTTTCCCTTATACAACTGATTTTCCGCCAGGGCCAATAAAGTTTCCGCATATAATGCCGGTCGCGTAGCAGATAGTACAAGATCATCGCAAGCATTTTCTCTTTCTCTATGAATGATTTTCGATATCATCCATACAAAAGGATTAAAGAATAAAATGGTTTCAATCAGGGTCTGAAAAATATTGGCAACAAAATCATACCGTTTAATGTGCGCCAGCTCATGTAATAAAATAGCTTCAATCTGTTCAGGTAGCAGATGAGTCGCAGTGATGAATGGCAAATAAATAACCGGCTTCAGATAACCAATAACGACCGGAACATCCACGTATTCCGAAAGGAATAGTTTAATCCGGGCGGGTATCTTCCACGAAATACGCAACTTATCCAGATAATGCTCCCATGCGCTGTCAAAGGGCCTTATCCGCCTTTGGCGAATACGCTGCATGACAAAAGTATCTTTGACAATTTTTCCAATGAAGAATATCAATCCTGCACCATAGAGCAAAACAAAATAATCAATCCATATAAACGCCTGAAGCCCATCAAATCCGGAAGATTTTTGTGACGGAGGGAGGCCTTTCACAGCCTCTATGGATCCCCATCCCGTTGCAGCGGATACAGTCATCTGCTGCGTACTTTGATGATTATCCCATAGGATATAAAAAGTAAACAGGAAACACAAAAAGATGCCGGCAAGAGCCAAATAGGCCAATAAATATTTAATATGAGCCGGTGTTTGCCGGAAGATGCTCAGCGATACATGCAAGGCTAAAAAAATAATGGCAGCCTGCCACAATGAATGGATGAGTGCCCACCCAAAAATGCTTACGAAACTGTTGAGTGCCATAAATAATATTTTAGAAGTAATCATAATTTCAGAAGTAATCCAACTTCATCATTCATTATTCGTTAATCGTCATTCGATATTCAATTCCTTGTAATGCCAAATTAATACTGAACAAGGAACATTGAATTATGAATTTAGAAGTTCCCCCTTCCATTGACCAATTACTACTTACCACTGCTTACTGCCTCCTGCCGCCGCCTGCTTCCATTAACCATTAACCAATTACTGCCTACTGCTCACTACCTCCCTCCCTTCCATCTCATCCAAATACTTCCTGATGGCCGCCAATTCCTCTTTAGTAGCTTTATGATGTCCTAATGCCTGCAAGACTAATTTGGAAGAAGATCCCTGAAATAAAGTCTTAATCAGCTTATCCACCATCAAGTTCCTTGTCTTATCCTGAGAAATAACCGCTTCATAAACATGCGACCGGTTCGTATCATCTCTTTTTACCAATCCTTTTTCGTACATGATTTGCATCAGCTTGAGCGTGGTCGTATAGCCGGATTCTTTCTTCTTTATCAACTGGTCATGCACTTCTCTTACTGTGCTGGGACCATTTTCCCATAACACTTGTAAAATCTCCAATTCACTTTCTGTTGGTTTGATATTCATACTCATGTTTATAAAAAGGTTGCAGATTTAATGTTTCAGCTTCAGTTCATTCGCCTTTTGCCTTCTGTCTTTTGCTATGGGCTTTTACATATTACGAACACTTTCGTAGGCAAACATACGAACATTTTCGTAAATACAAGAAATATTTTTATTTTAAAGGATTTTTAACAAAAGAAAACTTTCAATAGTCAATTATCAATACTCAACGGCGGCTTCATTGAACATGGAGTATTATCCGTTGAATATTGAGTATTTTTAAGGAAACATTCAATACTCAATGCTCTCCGAAGGAGTCCTTTGGGCAATTATGAATCAATGCTGTTTAGTTAAGGACTTGTCACCCTGAGTAGTTAATTTCCCGGGATACCGGGACAAGTTCTTTGAAAATGACAGTATTTTAATCCGATGCTTAGTTTTTGCGGCATCATAAAAAATGCTGCCTGCCCGCCCCGGGCGTGGGTTAAGAAAATTTAAGCGGATGGCGCCTGCCTGCCGGCATAGGCAGGTTAAGAAATGAAATAAATGTTACAAATGCTATGTTTGGAATAATGTTAGTAAGTCCCCCAACTGCTCGGCGATATGCAAAAGATTGAGCTTATTTCATTTTAGCCATCCGCTTAAATTTTTAGCAATTTTTTATGGAGCCTTGAACTTTT
>SCQV01000482.1 GCA_004299085.1 Chitinophagaceae bacterium
ACGGGTTATAACGTCACATGCCCCCAGTTCTCTCCTTTCTTGATCCGGTAAAGCTGCATTTCACTGATCCCGAATTGATTGGCAATTTGCTTCATAGTCTTCCTGTCCGGAGAACCCAGCATTCGCTTGATAGAACGTACTTTAGCAGAATTCAACTTCAGTCCGGTTGTGCGGTTGCGTTGCCTTTCTTTATAAGCAATTTTAGCCGGGCTTTTCTGCTGATGCGCTTCCATTTCTTCTTTTGTTGCCCAGCGCAGGTTTTTGATATGGTTGTTCTTCTTGTCGTGATCTAAGTGGATCACATATTTGTATGTTCTGCCGGGTTTGGGAAGAAATAATTTAGCAATTTCTCTGTGCAGATAAAGCGACTGAAAGGTATCATTAGGCTTCACGTTGATAACCGTATAGCCTTCTACCGTTGATCCGTTCAGTAAATTGCCATCTTTGATCTCCTTAGTGTAACTCACCACCCTGCCGTGATTGGAAACTGCATATTTCTTACGCAGCGAAGATTTAAACTTGATCGGCAGATCCTTCCATCCTTCATTTCTCAAATAGCTGATCATGGCATTAAATTTTAAAACGTGATTAATAAAAACAACTCTTAAAGCGCTATAGGCATCGCGGGAGATAGTTCCGGAGAGATCTCAAGACCCCGGTAATATAGACTTACTTCGTCTAAAAGAGCCTCTACTTCTTCACCTTGCTTAGCTGATACCAATTTTAGCCTGAATTCTTTAATATTGGGAAGCCCTTTTAAATAATTGGTATAATGCCTACGCATTTCCAATACCCCCAATATTTCTCCTTTCCAAGCTATTGATTTCCTGAGATGGCTCTTGCAGATCCTGACTCTTTCGTTTATACCGGGAGCGGGTAATAATTCTTCTGTCCGCAGGAAATTCTTGATTTCTCTGAATATCCATGGATATCCAATAGCTGCTCTACCAATCATAACACCATCCACCCCATATTTGTTTTTCATCGCCAATGCCTGCTGTGGTGTAAGCACATCTCCATTTCCAAAAACGGGAATATGTATGCGAGGGTTGTTTTTAACCTTTCCAATCAAAGTCCAGTCAGCATTGCCTTTATACATCTGAGTACGGGTGCGCCCATGAATGCTCAACGCCTGAATGCCTGCATCCTGCAGCCTCTCTGCGGCTTCTTCTATATTTCTTGAATCTTCATCCCAGCCCAAACGTGTTTTCACAGTGACCGGCAAGTGCGTTGACTTTACCACGGCGGTTGTCAATTTCACCATTTTGGGCAAATCTTTAAGAATAGCGGCACCTGCGCCTTTGCAAACGACTTTTTTTACCGGACAACCGAAGTTAATATCCACCAGGTCAGGATTGGTGGCATCTACGATTTGGGTGGCCAGCGACATAGATTCATCATCGCCGCCAAATATCTGAATACCTATCGGGCGTTCATAATCGAAAATATCCAGCTTTTGCCGGCTTTTAATAGCATCGCGAATCAATCCCTCGGAGGAAATAAATTCCGTGTACATCAGGTCGGCGCCCTGCTCTTTGCACAGAGCACGGAAAGGCGGATCACTCACATCCTCCATGGGTGCAAGCAACAAGGGGAAATCGGGTAATATTATTGAACCTATCTTAATCATGAATCTGCCATTATCCTGAACTGCAAAGTTAGACATTATACTATTTACAAGTATGAAGAAGATAAAAGGGGAAACCAATCATTTTAGAAGCGATTGGAATTATAAAATTAGTCCACGAAATGCGCCGGTTATCCCCTCACAAATACTTAATGGATGATCAGTGCCTGTAACAAATCTTCCTTTATTTCTCCATCCGATACAGAAAGGAAATAACTATTGTTCTCGTTATTTAAAGAAACTGCTTTTTTAAGCTTTCCGTTGACAAATAACAAACCTGCCATATCATCACAGGCATAAGCAGATTGTAATTGTCCATTGAGCAAAGCCTCGTAAAAAGCAGACCTGCGACCTGCTTCACTATGATAATGCGGACAATGACTGAAATCCAAAAATCCCAAACAGGTGATATGAGATAAGACTTTAGGCCGGGAATCTGTGTAACCGCTTTTAAACCAACAAAGAGAACCGGCGCTACCGCCTGCAAGGACAATTCCTTTACGGTATGCTTTTTTTAATATCCTATCAATTCCCTGCGTCTCCCAGATAGCCAGCATATTTAAAGTATTTCCTCCTCCCACAATGATGGCATCCATATTCAACAAAATTTCTTCAAATGATTTTTGTCCAGGTGAAGATCTGATAAAAGTTCTTAAGACGGAAGGCCTGATCGGAAGATCGGCGCATAAAGCATACCAGCTATTAATATTTTCCGGATTATCTGCAGTAGCAGTAGGTATCAAACAAATTTCAGGATTGGTTTTATGTGTAAGGCCGGCCACATATTTTATATAGGTCTGACCAAAATTCCCGCCCGTTACGAATATAGTTTTGTCAACAAGGTTTCCATCCATGTTACCGAAATTTATGCCCTGAGTGCAAGGATTAGAAATGTATGGGAATCCGGTGTCTTTTTTCGCACCTGTTCGGGACCTTGCGGCCCTGTCTGGCTGGAGAAAGCTAACAGGGCCGGGGCAAGTATCCTGAAGAGAGAAATCTGAGAGGGTTTATCATTGGGGTGAATGGGTAACCGCCATTATAGGATATCGTAAAAAAGATGGGTTAACAAACAATGTCCTTAAAAATTCAGTGTAAAGATAAGGGGGAGAAATACCGCATGAAATTAAAAGATAGGATAAAATTCATCCTTTTTTTCAGTCTGAGTAGGGAATAAATTTATCAGAAAGCATTCATAATGAGGGCATTATTTGCTTGTTAAGATATATAAAATTCACAATCATATCCCCTTTTAGTCTATGGATTTTGTAATTATTCCATCTCTACTACGCTCTCAAAATAATTTTGCCTGTTCGGGCAGCAGGCGGAAAGATAAACGGTGATAAGGCGTATTTCCATGCTTTTTAATGGCTTCCCGGTGTATTTTTGTAGGATAACCTTTATTAACATCCCAGCCATACTGGGGGAATTGTTGATGTAAGGATTTCATAAAAGCATCCCGATATGTTTTGGCTAAGATGCTGGCAGCGGCGATGGAAGCGTATTTGGCATCGCCTTTAATCATACATTGGTGTGGTATCTTCCGGTAAGGAATAAAGCGGTTACCGTCTATCAGTAATAATCCGGGGTCCTGTCTCAATTTTGCAATAGCCAGATGCATGGCTTTTATAGATGCTTTCAGAATATTAATATGATCTATTTCTTTATTGTCAACACTGGCTACGGAAAAAGTAAGCGCTTCTTTTTCAATGATCACCCGTAACAGGTCACGCTGGGACTCCTTTAGCTGCTTGGAGTCATTAAGCAGCGGATGAAAAAAATCCGAGGGTAAAATAACCGCCGCTGCAAATACAGGCCCCGCCAGACATCCCCGCCCTGCTTCATCACAACCTGCTTCCAGAAGTTTATCCTGATAATAAGGTAAAAGCATACTATTTATCTGCTGAATATGATTACAAAAGTATCCGTTTTTATTTTAAC
>SCQV01000002.1 GCA_004299085.1 Chitinophagaceae bacterium
ATGATTGGCAGGCAAAGTAGATACCGGGCTGCTTGAGCTTGTCAATACATTCTGAAGGATAAATACATTAGGGATTGCCAGGCCGGAGCCGGCTCCGTAGGATTGTCCGACTGTATTCTGATTAGTGATGCTGGCTCCTAACACGCCATTAATTTTCAGGTTAGATTGCATCGGTATGTTGAAACTGAGGATAGCATCTCCATAGGTTTGAGTAAATGCCTGGCTGTTACCGGTAAATGATCCGTTGCTACCTACCACATTCACAGGGTTGGAACCTGCAGATAAATCCGCTTCATAAGTGTCTGCCGTACGATCTGTATTACCACGGAGCTGTAAGCTCAGCCAATTCGTAAACTCATATTTTGCCGCCACGCTGATAATGACACGGTTCCGGGTAGAAAAATTGGGGTCTTTGTATAAGAGCCACCAGGGATTTGATTGAACATCTTCATTGGCGACCCAGTTCATCGTAGGCAACCCATTCCTTGAGGCTACCGGAACCCCATACTTGTCTTTATATTGGTTGATGTCTATTCCAACCGGAAATAAATAAAGCCCTGTGATTGGATTTAAATATAGGCCTTGCAACGGGGTATTATGTATTTTTTGGGTGACGTAATTGATATTAGCTTCCAAGTGCAATTTATCATTTAAGAAATTCGCATCTTCACGAAAAGTAAAGTTGTTCCGCATCAATGAATTGGTAGGCATTACTCCGTTTGCCTTGGTGTTGGCATAAGAGAAGTAAGTCTGTGCCTGAGCCGTCCCCGCTGACAAATCAACCGAATTGGTGTAATTCTGTCCATTTACGTAAAAGGTGGATAAATTATTGCCGGATGCAGGCGTGGCCAGCTTGGCTCCCCAGCTCTGGTTACCATTTGGCGTTTCTCCATATTGGGTTTGAAACTTGGGCTTGTAAGAGATAGAGCTTACGGTAAAAGAAGATGAATAATGAATCTGAGCTTTCCCTATCCTTCCTTTCTTTGTCGTAATCAGTACGACACCATTAGCTGCCTGGCTACCATAGAGTGCTGCTGCAGATGCGCCCTCCAAAAAGGTAATGCTGGCGATGTCATTGGGATTCAGGTTTGAAATGCCGTCCCCTCCGTCGGCCCCGCCACCGTAGGTACCATTAGGCTGACCGTTTGCATTGGAGCCATTGGACATAGGAATACCATCAATTACATAGAGCGGTTGATTTGAACCAAATGCATTTTTGTTTCCACGCATTATCACTTTTACCGACCCACCGACTCCCGAAGAACTCGGAGATATATCCACTCCGGCGACTTTCCCATTCAATGCATTCATCAGGTTATCGGATTTAACGTCGTTGACAGCGCTTCCGCTGATAGCCTGATTGGCATAAGTAAGCGAAGTTTCTTTACGGCTTATGCCCAGGGCAGTTACCACCACTTCGTTCATAGTGGTAGTGGCGCTCACGAGCTTTACCTGAATATTACTTTCTTCCCCAACAGTTACCTGCTGTGTTTCAAAACCCACGGAGGAAAAGATCAGCACATCACCCTGTGATGCATCTAAACCATAATCACCATTTCCATCGGTATAAGTACCTTGTTCTTTTCCTTTAATTCTCACGGCAACGCCCGCAACCGGATTGCCGTTATTATCCGTCACCTTACCATGAATATGCTCATTGGGTAAGATAATATCTGAGAAAACTCCGGAATATGTGCCCGGAGGATTCGATTCCCTGGCAGGAGTCATCCATGCTCCGCGGGACCATGCATTGCTTGCTCCGATAAACAGCGACACACCCGTCACCATAAATGGAAGCAGTGGGATTTTAATTCTTCGCATTTTTTGTGGTTTTTTTTAAATGATGAATATTGATAAATCCTATAAAAAACATTTGAAACACCATACCTCTCTCCACCAAACGAAACCTTCGCTTGCAATTATTCAGACAGGCCTCTTCAGCTAAATCTTTTTCAGCCGAAAAAAGGGATCTAAAGCCAGTAAATTATCTTTGAAAACAAACGCACAGTGAATATAAGAGGGATCATCAGGAATCCCATCCTGTAAATTTAACTTATGTGATATGATGCAGCTTACGCCATTCAACACAAGCATACCTTTCCTTAAGAAAACATATAACTGGAAATAACTGCCGGTGAGATGGGACTTCGCGGTATTATAGCGCCTCAGCACATTAAAAATACAGACCGTGCGAATGGTAGAGAGGAGATGTCTCATAAGTGTAACTTTTTTCTGAATAGATTATAATTTTTTAGCGTTCTTTTGAAAAATATTCACGGAAATGCCAGAAAACCTTCATACCTACCCATTGACAGAGTAAAACTAATTGAAATTTCGTATTAAAAAAATTTTTTTATAGAAACTCTGACAAAAACGATTGAATGACTATCCGTAATAATACAAAGGAGTGAATTGGTTATAGTGGTGACCTCATTCCCGGACGATACAGATTCAAACTGGTACTTGAAAAACTATCTTTTCCCTTTTCATGTTCTTGTTTATTATTCGAGTCCTACGTTACTTTTCGTCCCCCCTTAGGCGGGATAACCATCTCGTCTAAGCCGAGACAAAAAAGATCAAGAAAAATCAAGGCTTCGACTTCGCTCAGCCTGACAAGCTTCCCCCCCCTCGCCTGAGGCGAGGCCAACGCACGGCGCGTCTCGCCTTAGGCAAGAGCCAGCGCTTCCTTGATCTCGTTTCATAAAACGACCTCAATTCGAAATCCGAATCATGCTTCACCTTTCTCAATAAATTTCTTTTGCACCATAGCGGATAATCATTAACGATTTTTATCATAGGTACATCCTTGCTACTTTTTAAAATTCATATATCACCCATCATCTCTTATTTTATACTTTACAAGGGATAAAAAATAAGTTTGGGGTTCAACCCCTACGGGGTTGGCTTTCTGTTTATTCATTTCACCCTTCGTCCAGGGTTACCCATATTTTAGCCCTTCGGGCTAATTACTTTTGCAAACATAAGCCTGAAGGGATTCAATATCTACAACCCAATAGGTGAAACATGGTAAAAAAATATACCTAGTGTTATAACAAAATAGTTATGAAACATAATGTTTAGATAATTTCTTATCTGCATCTTTCCGTGTAAAAGACCAATTTATTTTTTTCCTCTTTACATTCCGGTCCTTCTCCCAACAGTTAATTTCTTTTATGAGTGTAGATGCCTCGCCTAT
>SCQV01000483.1 GCA_004299085.1 Chitinophagaceae bacterium
ATCATAGATACGACGATTAAACAGCACAAAAATGTTCATGAGGAACTTGCAAGAATCGCAAGCTTTGCTCCAGGATAATTGTTCCTCTTCTTTATCGCTTTATTTGTCTGGGCTTTACCTCCTAGATTATAGCCCAAAGGGTTGCTGTGTAGTTACAAAAAAGGAAACAACTGCATTATGGTGTTTCCTTAAGTAGCCCGGACAAGAATCGAACTTGTATCTAGAGTTTAGGAAACTCCTATTCTATCCGTTGAACTACCGGGCCAATTTTTCTTTTAAATATCTTCTGCCGGCCGCACTTTCAAAATATTTTTCTCTCACAATAGCTTCTTCCAATATACTCAATCCTTCATAATATGCTATGATAAACGGAGCATATCTTTTTATTGGATTTGGTTTGTTTATTATTGTGTTCTTGTAATCTTTTTTTCAGGTCTTTACAATGTCCTTTATAGAAATAGTCATGATGTAAACTTTTCAATACATAAGCATAAAACATATACCTCATCTTTGGGGTTTGCTGCAATATTTGTAGCCCGGACAAGAATCCACGTCCGAACGGCGTTCAGCCGGGCGGGGAACTTGTATCTAGCGTTTAGGAAACTCCTATTCTATCCCCCGCCCGAACATACCGTTCGGTACGGGCGGGCGTTGAACTACCGGGCCTTATTTTATACGTCTAATTTAGCATATTTAGCATGCTTTTCAATAAACTCCCTTCTTGGCGGCACTTCGTCACCCATCAGCATGCTGAAAATACGGTCTGCCTCCGCAGCGCTTTCTATAGTTACCTGCTTCAGCATCCTGGTATCGGGATTCATGGTTGTTTCCCACAACTGCTCTGCATTCATTTCTCCCAAACCTTTATATCGCTGTACAGAAACACTGTCTTCTTTACCTCCCGCCGCTAATCTCGTTACGGTAGCCCGCCGTTGCTCTTCATTCCAGCAATAGGCCTGCTCTTTTCCTTTTTTCACTAAATATAACGGTGGCTGGGCCAGATAGACATATCCCTGTTCCACTAATTCCTTCATGTGACGGAAGAAAAATGTCAAAATTAGGGTGGCAATATGAGAACCATCCACATCGGCATCAGTCATTATGATGAGCTTATGGTAACGCAGCTTGGAAAGATTCAATGCTTTTTCATCATCTTCTGTTCCAATCGTAACACCAAGCGCGGTGAACATATTTTTAATTTCTTCGTTCTCATATACACGGTGAATTAATGCTTTTTCCACGTTCAGAATTTTTCCACGCAAGGGAAGTATTGCCTGAAAATTACGGTCGCGGCCCTGCTTGGCAGTACCGCCTGCAGAATCACCCTCGACCAGGAATAATTCGCAATGCTCAGGATCCTTATCCTGGCAATCTGCCAGTTTTCCAGGAAGCCCCCCGCCGGTAAGCACACTTTTGCGCTGCACCAATTCTCTTGCCTTTCGTGCTGCATGACGTGCCTGCGCTGCCAGAATCACTTTGTTGATAATAGTTTTGGCTGACTTCGGATGTTCTTCTAAATAAGCATCTAACACGTTCCCCACCGAGCTGTCCACAATGCCCATCACTTCGGAATTACCCAGTTTGGTTTTAGTCTGGCCTTCAAATTGCGGTTCAGGTACTTTTACGGAAATAATAGCACTTAACCCCTCCCGGAAGTCGTCGCCGCTGATATCCAACTTCACCTTTTCAAACAGCTTGTTCTTATCGCCGTAAGATTTGAAAACCCGTGTGATGGCCCGGCGAAATCCTGCCACATGGGTGCCACCTTCAATGGTATTGATATTATTGACATAAGAAAAGATATGTTCGTTAAATGAATCATTATATTGTAACGCCACTTCCACCATCACGTTGGAAGCAGGTTCATGCGTTTCAATATAAATAGGCTCCTCAATGAGTTGGTTCCTTTTGGCTGCTTCATCCAGCATGAGAACAAATTCTCTGATACCGCCTTCAGAATAAAACTTTTCAGAAAAAGGCTCTCCTTTTTCATCTTTTTCACGAAAATCGGTCAGCGTGATATTTACCTTTTTATTCAAAAAAGAAAGCTCGCGCAAGCGGGATGCCAGGATTTCGCGATTATAAACCACTTCTTTAAAAATAGTATTATCTGCTTTAAAGCTGATGGTAGTACCCGTTTTGTCGCTGACACCAATTTCGCGTACAGAATATTGAGGCAGGCCACGTTTATATTCCTGCTCAAATATTTTTCCATCTCTGTAAACAGTGGCTTGTAAATGAGTGGAAAGGGCATTTACGCAACTGACACCCACACCGTGCAATCCACCGGAAACCTTGTAAGTGTTTTTATCAAATTTACCACCGGCATGAAGGACCGTCATCACTACTTCCAGCGCAGAACGTCCCTCTTTGGGAATAATGCCGGTAGGAATTCCCCGTCCATCGTCAGAAACTGTAATGCTGTTGTCCTCTTCGATAACTACTTCAATGTTATTGCAGTAGCCTGCCAGTGCTTCATCTATCGAATTGTCCACCACTTCATATACCAGATGATGCAATCCTTTGACTCCAATATCGCCGATATACATGGCGGGACGTTTTCGGACTGCTTCCAATCCTTCCAATACCTGGATACTTTCAGCGCCGTAACCGTTGGAAGAAACCGGAGTTGCGACCGCTGCATTCACATTTTCATCGCTCATTTGCGTAATTTAACCTTGATTTGAATGAAATTGATATAAGATTGCAAAAATAGCGATTTTTGCCCGCTTTTCCAACGATCAAGACAAGTAATTTTTGCAGGGTACATCCCCGTCATTTGAACAATTTATATGTCCTATAAGTTAGTAATGCTTTATCTTTGTGTTGTTTTATAAACAGGTTTTCACATGAATCAAGAAAACGAACTGCTGTCCCTGGCTATTCAGGATGAAGGTTTTTCTGATGAAATGCCCATGATTTCCGAAGTGGAAACCGGAACTCAGGACTTTTTTAATTTTCATCTGAAACGATACGCTTGTCCGGTGACGCTTCCTGTGGAAGATGTGGGAGTGGTTTATTTCCAGCCGGAATCTAAAAATTCTCCTGCCGCCATTGAACTTAGATATTGTCTTATTGGGAATGAATACTGTAATAATCCAGCCTGTAAAAATGCAGACTGTATTATGGCGGAAAGGGGTGCCTGTGTTCATAAAACGCCGGTGGTGGATGTTATCAGCATCAGTTTTCAGCCTGGATTGCTGAATGCCTATAATCAGCAGGAACTGACGGATCTTTTTAACGGGAAGAAGGGAAAAGCATTTTCCAAGACTATTTCTCCCAGCACTAAATCCAAGCTGGCGCTGGAACAAATGATCCATAATTCGTATGACGGGCTGTTGAGAAACATTTTTCTGCAGAGCAAGGCGATGGAACTGCTGATATACAGTTCGGACCAGTTTATAAAGAACGACCCTGAAGAACGTTTCGGATGCCGGTTTCTCACGCATTTGGAAGACCGCCAGAAAATTGTCCAGGCAAGAGACATTTTATTAGAACATTTAGATTCTCCGATTACTATAAAAGACCTTGCCCGCAAAGTGGCCATAAACGAATGTTATCTGAAAAAAGGCTTTAAGGCTATGTTTGGGACTACCGTGTATGATTATTTCCAGAAGGAAAGGATGGAACGCGCCAAGATATTATTATATGAAAACGGTCATTCTGTTTCCGAAGTGGCGCTTAAAATGGGCTATTCCTGCATTTCACACTTCAGCACGGCTTTCAAAAAGCATACAGGATTAAAGCCTTGTGAGCTGTTGCGGTAAAATCTCTTTATGCTTTCACTTCAGCAAAATGTTCCATTGCCTGTACTAATACCTTAGTACTATCCAGCGTAACCGCATTGTAAAGCGATACACGGAAACCACCTACAGACCTGTGGCCTTTGATGCCGTACAGCCCTTCTTCTTTACAATAGCTTGCAAATTCTTTTTCAAGATCGCTGTCATTCATCACAAAGCAAACATTCATCCTGCTGCGGTCTTCTTTAGCCACTGTTCCTTTGAATAAAGGATTAGTGTCAATTTCATGATATAGTAGCTCCGCTTTTTGGATATTCTTTTTTTCAATTCCTTTTGCTCCGCCTTGTGATTGGAGCCAGCGCAGGGTTAAGAGGCAGGTATAGATGGCAAATACCGGCGGCGTATTATACATGGAGCCGTTTTTAATATGAACACGGTA
>SCQV01000484.1 GCA_004299085.1 Chitinophagaceae bacterium
AACTCCGTGAATTCAAACAAATTCTTTTGAAGCAGCTTCATATCATTATGAGAAGCGGAGTTGTCAAATAGCTTGCCGTAATAATTTCTTACGAATCCGGTACAGGAGGCGCTGGGAGCAACAATATAATCATAGGTATGAAAATCTTTCAGAAATTTCTGTCCTACCGCTTTAGCCTCATCCCAATATCCTGCATTAAATGCAGGTTGTCCACAACAGGTTTGATTGGGATTATAATCCACCGTACAACCTGCTTTCTCCAAAACTTTTACCATATTAAAGCCCGTTTCGGGATAAATCTGATCCACGAAGCAGGGAATAAATAATTGTACATTCATAATATGAGTGGAAATAAAATCAAATGTACATTAAAATAAAGATTTATTGAAAGCAATCATCTTCAACGCGGTGATAGCAGCTTCTTCCCCCTTGTGCCCGTGTTTACCGCCAATTCTCTCCTTAGCTTGTTCCATGGTATTAACCGTGAGCACTCCAAAAATAACCGGCAACGGCAGTGTCAGATTTAGTTGAACAATCCCTTGTGTTACCGCCTGGCAAACATATTCAAAATGAGGAGTTTCTCCGCGTATCACACAGCCGAAAACAATGATGGCATCGGGACGCTTTTCTGTATTTCTTTTAGATTCAAAATACCGCCTGCAGGCAAAAGGTAATTCAATAGCGCCCGGAACCTTTATTTTCTCCATTTTTTCAATGCCATACTGTCGCAGGGTCCGCACGCAACCATTCACCAACTCATTTACAACAGCATCATTCCATTCAGTACTCACCAAAACAATACCGGCATCCCTCAAATCGGGAATGCCGGTATCTTTAAATAATGATTGGTTGTGTACAGACATTTTCCTTTGAACCTGTTATTGCGTAACACCAAGTCGTGCCAGATATTCATCAATGGACCTTCCTTCGGTGCTCAGCGGATACTTGGTTTGTATTTCCTTAAAAAATGTAATGGCATCCTTTGTATTACCTGCTTTTTCCGATGCAAGTCCGGCACGAAATAAATACAACGGACTGATTACATTATTATCGTTATAATTGGCGGCCTTTTTATACCAGGAAATTCCCTGTGACGTATTTCCCAACTCCATGTAAGCATCGCCTATCAGGCCGTAATCCATCGCCTGAACGATTTCATCGCCTGCATGAAATTTCTTCAGATAATCAATACCTTCCTGATAATCTCCCAGCCGCACATAGCAAACCCCGGCGCTGTATTTGGCAAGCTGTCCCACTTTGGTATCGCCATAGCGCCTGATCACCTGAAGATATCCATAATTATTGCCATCGCCATTTAACGCCAGTTTAAAAGAATCTATGGCAAAATACTGTTGTGCTTTAAACGCCATTGCCACCGCCTTTTTCTCGCGGGGCTTTTGATATAAATTCTTATATCCGAAATAGCCGGCAATCAGTAGAAGGATAATAATAACCACTGTGTTGATCACTTTGGCATTATCACGGTAGAAAAGCTCAAATTTATCTACTGATCCTTGCAGTCCACGAGCATCATGATGCACAGGTGATTTAGCTTTTGTTGCTTTCGGATCCGGTTTTGTTTTTGTCGCCGCCATAAATTTTTTATAAATAGATTAATCTGTTATAAAAGGATAATTCTCTTCTGCATACACATCTTTCAACAGCTCATCATCATCAGGAGATGGTGATTCTTCAGCAAACTTCACTGCTTCATCAATTTCATTCTTTACCCTTTCGTTGATAGCGTCTATTTCTTCCTGCGTAGCAAATTTTTGTTCCAGAATAGTATTCAATACCTGATTGATGGGGTCGCGTTCCTTATATTCTTCCACTTCTTCTTTGGTACGGTATTTTGCCGGGTCGCTCATAGAATGACCGCGATAACGATATGTCTTTATTTCCAACAGGGTTGGCCCCTCTCCTTCTCTCGCACGTTTTACGGCTCTTTCAATCCCGATATGGACATCTTCACATTTCATGCCGTCAATAGAATCGCCCGGCATATCATATCCGTCTGCTAATTTGTAAATATCCAGCACGTTGGAAGTTCGCTCTACGGAAGTGCCCATCGCATACATATTATTTTCGCAAATAAACACTACCGGCAATTTCCACAACATCGCCATGTTAAAAGTTTCATGCAACACACCCTGACGTGCAGCGCCATCGCCGAAAAAGCACAACACCACATTGGGAGTTTTCAGATAACGTTCGGCAAATGCCAGTCCGGCACCTACGCCAATTTGTCCACCAACGATACCATGCCCGCCATAGAAATTATGCTCTTTGGAGAAAAAGTGCATGCTGCCTCCTTTTCCTTTGGAACAGCCCGTAATTTTTGCAAAAAGTTCCGCCATGCAGTTCTTTGCGGGAATGCCTTTTGCAACAGCTAATCCATGATCGCGATAAGCGGTAATAAATTTATCGGCTGGCTCCGTAGCCGTCATGGCTCCTGCAGCCACTGCTTCCTGCCCCATATACAGATGGCAAAAGCCGCGTATCTTCTGCATTCCATAAAGCTGTCCCGCTTTTTCTTCAAATTTACGGATCAGCTCCATCAGCTCATACCAATATAAATAAGTCTCTTTAGTGAATTTAGTAGGCACGATTTCTTAAATTTGCATGCAAAAATATAGGAATTTTGCCAATAGTCAAAACGTTTCACTTTCAATGTTCCATGTTTCAAGCTTGCCCCGCCTCAGGCGATGGTTTCATGTTCCTCAATTTTGATGATAAAACAACCCTGAAACTTGAAACAACCTTGAAACTATTCTGAAACTTGGAACAACCCTGAAACCTGGAACAACCCGAAACAATCAAACAGTATAAACATTCTTCTTGCTTTTCTTAAAATCCATATCGCTCGTTCAATTTAAAAATTATCCTCAGCGGCAATTTGATTTTGAAAAGAGAATTATCTGTATTACCGGGAATAACGGTATGGGAAAAACAAATCTGCTGGATGCCATTTATTATTTGTGCTTTGCCAAAAGCTATTTCAATTCCCAGGAATTGTTGAATATTTCACATGATTATGAAGGGTTTCGCATAGCAGGCGTTTTTTTAAAAAATGAAAAAGAAGAATCCGTTGAATGCATTTATAAAAATGGAAAAAAAGAATTGATATTAAACGGGACTGCTTATACACGCTTTTCACGCCATCTGGGACATTTTCCGGCAGTCATCGTTGCGCCGGATGATGCAGTTATCATTAATGGCGGTGGCGAACAACGGCGCAGATTTGTGGATACCATCCTTACACAGATTGATACTGCATACCTGGATCATCTGATTGCTTACCAGAAAATATTACAGCAACGCAATGGATTATTAAGAAATACCCCTGCAGGAAAGATGCCGGATGAAGCGTTGTTGCATGTTTTTGATGAACAGCTATCTCTTTATGGTAACGCAATTTTTGAAAAAAGAAAAACATTCCTTCCCTTGCTGGCAGAAAAAGTAAATTATTACTATCATCAGATTTCTGACGAGAGAGAAGATATCAAGATTTCCTATCAAAGCAATTTGCTGCAAACAAGGTTTCAAGATTTATTATTGCAAAATCATCGCAGGGATGTGCTGCTCCAAAGAACTACCGAAGGGATTCACCGCGATAATTTGTTATTTTTTTTAAATGACTATCCGGCAAAACAAACAGCCTCTCAGGGACAGCGGAAAAATTTCCTTTTTGCACTCAAACTGGCGCAATATGATATTCTAAGAGAGTACAAAAGTTTTTCTCCGTTGCTCTTGCTGGATGATCTTTTTGAAAAATTGGACCATAGCCGGATATCACGGCTCATCAGTCTCATCGGCCAGCCTGATTTCGGGCAGGTTTTCATTACCGATACAGAGGAAGAAAGATTGAAAAAAATCTGGGGAGAAGAGACAAGCCAATTACAATTTGTAAAGCTCTGACAATTGAACCGGTCTTTTCATAATATTGATAAAGCCACTGAAGTATCTTTTGAAAAATTTATGTGCATGAATTGTCCTCTTTGCCGGAATATCAATCTACCGGGAAATAATAATTCAAAACATTTACCTTCGCAGTATGGATGAAGTTTCTCTGGGTGATGCACTACGCGATTATCTGCGCCATAGTCCTTTCCGGGATAAAATGAATGAATACCACATTCAGGATTTATGGGAAAAGATGATGGGAAAAACTATTGCGCATTATACCGATTCTGTCAAGCTCATTCAGAACAGATTAATCATTACAACATCTGCCGCTCCTTTAAAACAAGAGCTCAGCTATTCCAAAGAAAAAATCAGAGACCGCATAAATGAAGCGTTGGGAGAAAAGCTTATTGAAGAAGTAATTATTAAGTAGTCGCTTTGTTATATTGAACTTCGAGCATTGCCCAAAGGTTCAAAGGTTCCAGGAATCCCCAAAGGAGTTCTTTGAACCTTTGGAGGAGGCTCCTTCGGAGAACATTGATCATTCATTCAAAGGAGCGTTACCCTCGCCTGCATATTTCGTTCCTGCATTTACAATAGCTTGAATATCTTTCGCGGAAAGTGTTCCTCTCATTTCCACCATAATCACGGTATTCCCATCATTAATGAGCGCCAAAGGATCTGAAAATTCGTCTTCTTTACCTCGCGCCCAAAGGTTTACCAGTTTATTTCCTTTCTGAATATTAATAAGAGATTCATAACTGCTATGGTTGAGTACATGGGCCAGATGTTCAACCGCTTCAGGTGTATAATGTGCTTGTGACTTCGGTATAATATTGATTTCAATACCTTTCATTTTTTTCAGGATGTGTACAACAGCCTGTGCCTCGGGATAGTCTCCCTCTTTTGAGATGATGGCCGCAGCCGCTAATTTCATAAGTCCGTTTAATCTGATTGTAGTCCCCTTATCACCATATTTTTGTTTAAAATTTTGCCAGCCATGAGGGCCCTCGTTACATGCAGACAATGCGAAAGTGAGCAGCAGCGCCGCAATGATTTTGTATTTCATGCTGATTATTTTTTAGGTTGATGCACGTTTTTCAGTTGGTCGAAGCCCTGAATATTCATATTGCCCGCTATTTGGGACAATTCATTCAGATTGATATTTCCAGAAAGACTCAAGGCAAAAAATTCATTACTTCCGCCCACCAGCATAACCAGATTATGAATAACTGTACCGGGGCTCACTAAAAACCTTACATAGTTTCCATGATCGCGAATGGTCATCAGCTCTTCATAATCCTTAGGGACCAGGTTATTAGCTTCTCTGAATAATTGCATCCCGTTCATCGTATGCTCTTTCGTAATAATGCGAAGTCCGGTCAGTTTTTGTGCCACGTCCAACACCTGGTTCGCCTGCTTATCACCCGAGTTCAGATTTATTTTACTAAACATATTGAACATCTTGGGAGAAATATTAATAATGGTGAACGAAGTATCCTGTTCATATTTATTAAAAAACCGTCCCAATGGATCCTGCTGTGCCCACAAGGTGGCACTGATTAGGCATAAGCATACTACAATAATTATCTTCTTCATGACGATTCATTTTATGGATGAATGAAATAATAATCAATAACCAATATTCAATATTTTCCGAAGGAGCCTCCAAAGGAGTTCCTTGAACCTTTGGGCAATGATCAATAAACAATGATCAATGCTCAATTATCATTATTCGATAAACTAATAACTTAATAAGATCTATTTCCCGTTTCTTACTACTTCCTCTGCCTGATTAAATACTGCTAATTTTTGCATTTCATCTTTCCCTTTATTCAGATTAGCCGCCAACAATGCCAATGCTTTTTGCGTAGCATCAAAAGCCTGCTGCGGGTTTTGATAAGTATCTGTTATCATGGCAGCCGCAGGTTTTTCGTTACGATTTTTTGGATTAAACAAAAGCACACTTGCCAGCAGAAATAAAAAGATGGCAGCATATTCCCAATAACTTTTTAAAAGGTACCTCTCCCGATGGGCTAATGGCTTTTTTATCTTTAACCGGCCTTTCTCTGGTAAAGAAATGGCATCTGTTGCCACCAAAGATTCCTTTTCAAAAAAGCCAAACAAATCCCTTACCTGCTCCAGTTCCGGTGGTAATACTTCAGGATGTCCATGGAAGAAATTCTTTAACTGCCTTTCTTCTTCTAAGGTACTTTCGCCCCGCCAGTATTTGTTCATCACCTCTCTGATCTCACGATAATCCATATTCATGATTTTTAATTAATTTATCTTTCAGCATCTTTCTCGCCCTGAATAAGTTTACTTTCACTTCATCCAAGCTCAGTTCCATCATCTCCATGATTTCTTTGTAAGAAAATTCCTCGATATCTCTTAAATGAATGATCATCCGGAATTTCTCCGGCAGTTCGTCAATCAGCCTTCTAATCCGGTTCATATTATCTTCCTTTTCAGCCTGTTGGTAAGGATTCGCCGTATAATCATCGCTTTGATTCATCTGAACGCTTTTAATCGCCTCTTTTCTGACTTTCCCTGCTTTCAGACTGTCCAGGCATAAATTCTTCACGATCCGCATGCACCAGGCTTCCATATTTTCAACCTCATAGAGTTGTTTTTGCTGATTCCATATTTTCAAAAAAGCATCCTGCACTATATCTCTCGCATCTTCCGGATTTCCCATCAAACGCAGTGCAAAACGGAACATTTTATCCCGTTTTGGAACTACCTGTTGCTCGAAAATCCATGGTTGCATCATGTAAAAGACGACTGAAAAGATATTTTGTTACAGAACGGTTGCAGAATTGTTTCAGAATAGTTTCAGGATGGTTCCAGAATGGTTTCAGGGTTGTTTCAGAATAGTTTCAGGATAGTTTCAGAATGGTTTCAGAATGGTTTCAGGATGGTTTCCAGGGTTGTTTCAGGATGGTTCCAGAATGGTTTCAGGGTTGTTTCAGGATGGTTCCAGAATGGTTTCAGAGTTGTTCCCAAACATGGAACTTGAAACATGAAACTTGAAACATGGAACATGAAGCATGGAACCATCGCCTGAGGCGAGGCAAGCTTGGAACATGAAACTTTAGAGTTACTTCAGCTCAATCCTCGGGTCAAACAGGGCATAGAGAAAGTCGGCAAAGATGTTGACAAAAACGAAGATGGAAGCGATGACCAGCACGCTGCCCATAACTACCGGAAAATCGAATTTTTCCAGCGCATCCACCGTCACTTTACCGATTCCTTTCCATCCGAAAATATATTCAACAAAGAATGAGCCGGTTATTAAATCGGCAAGCCAGCCTGTAATGGCGGTTATCACCGGGTTCATAGCATTTTTCAACGCATGCTTGAATAGAACTGCTTTTTTAGAAAGCCCTTTGGCATAAGCCGTTCTGATATAATCCTGGCTCATCACATCCAGCATGGAGCTTCTGGTAAGCTGCACAATGATCGCCAGTGGCCGTATTCCTAAGGTAAGCGCGGGCAAAATCATATTTTTCAGATCAACCTGTTTCCCTGCAAAAGGACTTATACTGAACATGCTCCCTGTCATGTGCAGGCCGGTATAATGGCTGAGTAAAAACCCAAAAATGTAAGCTATGATAATTCCTGAGAAGAAGGAAGGTGCAGAAATACCAATGACGCTGGAAAAGACAGCGCTTGTATCCATCCATGTGTTTTGTTTGACCGCGGCCAAAACACCTAATAAAATCCCGACAATAGACGCAAAGATCATGGCTGCAATTCCCAAAGCAATAGTATTGGGCAGCGCTTCCATTAAAATGCTCCATACTTCTTTCTTAGTCTGATAAGATCTCCTCAGATAGGGGAATTTCAGCACTAACGTTTTCTGGCTATTGATTTTGAACAATGAAACGTGTGAATGTAAGATCTGATCGGGATAGCCTTCATCAATAATTCCGATAGGAGAAAGGTCATTCACGTAAAGCAAAAACTGAACAGGTAAGGGTTTATCTAAGTACAATTCATGCCGTACCGCCTGCAAAGAAGCCACATCAGAGCGCTGCCCCAGCGTAAGCCTTGCCGGATCGGCAGGTAACACATTGAAAAGAGTAAATACCAATATCACCACCCCAAAGATGACTAATACGCCATACCCCAAACGCCGTAATAAATAATGCATCAAAACGTAAGGTTTAGTTTGTCATTACCCGGAGAAAGAACAGCTCCTGACGGCATTGTCCGGTAAGGCCATTTACCTATAATGGTTCCGGCTTTCAGCAACATCAATACAGGGTTGTTTCTTGCCATTGTTTTTATCACCGTGCCGTCCATTTGTAAAAAAGGAAAAGTTAAATTATTATCCTGCTCAAATCGGCTTGTACCTGATATTCCTGATGCTGTAATGCCATATATCTTTATACCTTGATTCAGGCAGTCACTTTGCAAATGGTCCATTTTTGACTTCCAGCCTCTGCCGGCATCATTCACGTCCTTCACCAAAAATAAAAAGGTATATCCTTCATTATTTAAAATCATCTGTGTAGAATCATTCCCGTTAAAATCTTTTATCACAAAATCCACTATGGGCGGCTCCACGTCTCCTTTCTTAATCAGCTTATCCTCACGGTTCACATAATGCCATGCCGTATCCTGCCAGGGGATATTGTTTGCATCAAATTCTTTTTTTGTGCCATTCTTTTCATAAATAAAAAAGGTGGCATACTGATTCGGCGTAGCTCCGGGCGGGATCTGCATCAGCTTAGGAATGTGGTGTCCCACTTTATAAGCAAGGCAATCTACCACGGGTAAATAGCTCAGCGTAAACCATTGCGTACCGAAAGCGAAAAGGACGCCTATCATAAACAATAATCCTGTAAAAAACTTTTTGAAAACGGGCATAATCCTTTTTCGATAAATAAATAAAATCAATACCAGAATAAAGAGAATGACATCTTTCCAGAAAGAGGCTTCGGCTGGAATAGGAACACAATCTCCAAAGCAACCACATTTTTTTATTTTCCCACTGAGAAAAGCAAACGCTGTCAGGAATAAAAACAGGATCATCAGCAGCAGTAATAATGTTCCGAAGATCCGCATTTTAAATCCAAGCAATAATGCCACGCCGGCAATTATCTCAAAGCCGATCATAATAATCGCTAATGTAAGCGCAAAAGGCGACAGGAAAGTAAGATGCAGCACATCAAAAAACTCCTGCATTTTATAGCATAATCCTAAAGGATCATTGGCCTTTAATATTCCTGAAAATATAAACAATACTCCCACAATGACCCGTATAATACCAAGAATTATTTTCATAAATATTTTTTTCTCATTTTTTTTCTTCTTCCAAAATCAATGCAAAAACAGCGTAATTTATGATATCCATCACGTTTGCCTCTATACCCTCAGAAACGAGCGTTTTCCCCTTATTTTTTAATATCTGACGAATCCGTTGTAGTTTGGATAAGATCATATCTACCAGTGATTCTTCGCTCATTTGCCGCCAGGCCTCTCCGTAATCATGATTTTTATTCTGCATTAGGTGGCGTACTTCATTCACTTTTTCATCATAATATATCTCCACATCCTCTACGTTTAATTCCCAATCATCATCTGCAGGAAGCGTTTGCTGTATAAGCGCAATAATACCATAATTAATAATTCCGCGAAATTCATCCTCCGTTTTATCTGCTATTTTTTGCGAGCCCGTTTCCTGAATATGGCGAATGCGTAAAGCTTTGATCATTATTTGATCCGTGATGGAAATGGGCCTTAACACCCGCCAGGAAGTCCCGTAATCCTGTGATTTTTTCAGGAAAACATCTTTGCATGCTGCAATAATATGATCAAACTGTGCATTGGTATCTTCAACCATGGATCGGATTTTGCTTCTTTTACCTTTACCTTTGATTCTTTAAAATATGAAACCCAAAAATACTGTTTTGAACCGTAATTTCAGCATAAATGCCGGAGGTAAATTGTTATCGTTCAGCAAACCCTTGATTATGGGCGTATTGAACCTTACATCTGATTCGTTTTACAGCGGCAGCCGGGTCCCTGGGGAAAAGGATTATATGGCAAAAGCGGAGCAAATGTTAAGTGAAGGTGCAGCTATATTAGATGTCGGCGGACAAAGCACGCGACCGAAAGCTATCCGGCTTACTGCAGAGGAAGAACAAAATCGGGTGTTGCCGGCTATTGATGCCATTTTAAAACGTTTTCCAGAAGCCGTTATTTCCATTGACACATTTTATGCAGAAGTTGCTCGCGCTTCCATAAACCATGGCGCTTCTATCGTTAATGACATCAGTGCAGGGGAAATGGATAAAAATATGATTCCCACTGTGGCGAGCATGAAAGTCCCTTACATCGTGATGCATATGCAGGGGACTCCTGCCAATATGCAGGAAAACCCTCACTATGATAACATTGTAAGGGAAATATTGGACTTTTTTATTAAAAAAACTTCAGCATGCAGGCAAGCAGGCATTCTCGACATCATCATAGATCCGGGGTTCGGTTTCGGAAAATCATTATCCCATAATTATACTTTATTAAAGCATTTGCACGTTTTTGATGTACTTGGGGTACCGCTTATGGCAGGCGTTTCACGTAAATCCATGATTGGACGTTTATTGAATATTACTCCGGAAAAAGCATTGAATGCCACTACTGTTTTACATACGCTTGCATTGCAGCAGGGAGCAAACATTTTACGGGTACATGATGTGAGACCTGCTATGGAAGCTGTTCAAATTTGGGAATATTATCAACAACAAGACTGAATTTAATTATTTTCGCAATTTAATTTTAAACAATTAACGTGGTTCATCTTTGGGGGTATTCAATTCGTTTACTGAACGTATTAGATGTATTAATTGTCATATTTCTGGCTTATCAACTCTATCGTTTGCTAAGAGGCAGTATTGCCTTTAAGATATTCTGGGGCATAGTGGTCGTTTATCTGGTTTATTTTATCGTGCGATACCTGGAAATGCCACTGCTGACCAATATCCTTCAGACCTTTATCAATGTAGGTGTCATCGCCATCATCGTTATTTTTCAGCCTGAAATACGGAGATTTTTATTGATGCTGGGAAAGAAAATCCCTTTCAGTGAAGAAAATGCCTGGAAAAAGCTGCTGATGCCGGATAAGTTTAGAGACTATCGCGAAGAAGAGGCCTTAATCCAACACTTAATGCTGGCTATCGGCAACCTTGCCAATACATACACCGGCGCCCTCATTCTGGTGGCAAGCTCTTATAAGCTTCGTTTTGATACAACCTCCGGCGTGCCTATTGACGGGAATGTTTCCGCAAGATTATTAGAAAGCATCTTTAAAAAAGACAGCCCGCTGCACGATGGCGCTGTCATTATTGCCGGAAACAAAATCATTGCTGCTAAAGTAGTATTACCTGTTTCAGATAACCCGGAATTACCTCCACGTATCGGTTTGCGCCACCGGTCAGGCGTAGGAGCTACTGAGCAAAGCGATTCATTAGCTATTATTGTTTCGGAAGAACGCGGGAACGTGTCTTATGCTGAAGATGGGAAGTTATATATGAATGTGTCGCTGGAAGATATGAAATCAAAATTATATCAGAAGCTGATTGAAGATGGAGCGTAGGAATAATGAATAATGAACAAGGAACAAGGAACAAAGAATAACGAATAATAAACAAGGAATAACGAACAAGGAATAATGAATAATAACAAGGAATAATGAATAATGAATGAGGAAGAGAATGAGGGTATAATATCACAACACAGCATTATCCTGTTTGACGGCGTTTGCAATCTTTGTAACCGCAGCGTTGATTTTATTATCAGAAGAGATAAGAAAGATTATTTCCGTTTTGCGCCTTTACAATCTGAAACCGGTAAATCTTTGCTGGAGAAATATCATCCGTTATTCAGGGAAAATGAATCCGTGGTATTAATTGAATCGGGGAAAGTTTACAGAAAAAGTGACGCTGCCTGCAGGGTAATGAAGCATCTTCCGGGAATTTGGAAAATGTTTTCGTGGAGTATTATTTTCCCTAAACCCTTACGTGATAGCATCTATGATTATATCGCAAGTCATCGTTATCGCTGGTTTGGGAAGCGAAATACCTGCAGGATTCCTTCACCGGAAGAAGCAGATAAATTCCTGGACTAATCTCCGTAAACACTACTCAGCCAATGAAAAAGAGAAGGTCGTTTTTTGGAATCGCCTTTTTCCTGAAAATCAATTTTTACTTGCATTAAATCCGCTATTTTATCAAATGCCTGTGCAATAGCATTATCATCGCGGTTAGATAAAATCACCAACAATAAATGCTTTTGAGGATTCCGGTAAACAATATTATGAAAACCGGTGCTTTCTCCCGAATGGAACATGCAGGCTGTTCCATCTGTTTCTTTTCCTATAAACCAGCCATAACCATACCTGACCCCATTTTTAACAGTAGCATATCCCGTAAAAATACTGTCCATTAATACCTTTGGAAGCAACCGGTTTTCACTCAAAGCATTATTCCATTTCAGATAATCTCTCAATGAAGTATAAACACCGCCATCTCCTTTGGTAGCACTGGTTATGCTCTGATCTGCAAAATGATACTGACCGTCATTCCAATGGTAACCATACGCCCTGGCGTGAATATTTTCCCCTTTAACATATTCCATTGAATTTTTCATTCCCAATGGATCAAAAATATTTTCTTTGACAAATGTGGCAAATGGCACACCACTTACATTTTGTACAATAAGGGCTAAAAGGCAATAACCGGTATTGCTGTATTTGAATTTAGTTCCCGGTGAAAAATAAGTACCGTCTTTTGTTTCAACCAGCTTCAACGCATCTTCATCCGATAGTTGTGTCTTCTGAGTATCAGGAATCAAAGCTTCATAATCCCAAATTCCGGAAGTATGGGTAAGCAATTGACGGATGGTGATGGATTGCAAAGCGGGAGGAAGATTGGTAAAGTATTTCGATATCTCATCATTTAATGAAAGCTGATTTCTTGCTGCCAGCAACATCATGCCCATAGCGGTAAATTGTTTACTGACCGATGCCATCCTAAAATCAGTGGAAGGCGAAACGGGCATGTTGGTTTTTAAATCAGCAACTCCATAGCCCTTTTCAATGATTATCTTCCCATCTTTTTCTATCAACAATGCAGCCCCGGGATCATTATCCGGATAATGTTGTTGCATGATGGAATCTGCTTGTCGAGCAATAGATTGAGCGTTCACACTACTAAAGGTAAAAGCTATGCTGAATATAAGAAAAAGAAATTTCATTAGTCATAGCTTGAGGAAAGCAGCAATTAAAATGTCTTATTCTTCTTCCGGTTTCAAATGAAAATCTTCCAGAAATTTCGTAGTAAAATCTCCTTTACGGAATCGTTCATCGCGCATCAGTTGCTGATG
>SCQV01000485.1 GCA_004299085.1 Chitinophagaceae bacterium
TGACCTTAAAATCGTTTATACTTCTATTCATGGAACAGGCATTACGTTAGTTCCTGAAATTCTGAAACGCTTTGGATTTACGAATGTAAACATTGTAGAAGAACAAGCTACACCGGATGGAAATTTCCCTACCGTTGTATATCCAAATCCCGAAGAACCGGAAGCGATGAGTTTAGGATTGAAATTAGCAGAAAAAATAAATGCGGATATACTGCTTGGAACAGATCCCGACAGTGACCGCGTGGCTGCAGGAGTAAAAGATAATCACGGAAAATGGGTGCTGTTGAATGGAAATCAAACCGGCGTTATTTTATTTAATTATTTAGTGAGTGCCAGAAAGGCAAGAGGATTAAATAAGCCCAATGATTTTATCTGCAAGACGATAGTTACCAGCGACCTGATTGATGTGTTTGCAGAAAAACAAGGAATTACCTGTCTAAATGTATTGACAGGCTTTAAATGGATTGCAGAAAAAATCAGAGAAAATGAAGGCGAGCTGCATTTTGTTTGCGGTGGGGAAGAATCTTACGGATATATGATTGGTGACCAGACCAGAGATAAAGATGCCATTTCAGCCGTAGCGCTGATTTCTGAAATGGCTGCAGTAGCTAAAAACAAAGGCAAAACGCTTTTTGATGAACTGATTGATATTTATTTGACTTATGGGTTTTATAAAGAAAAATTAGTGTCCATTACGCGCAAGGGAATGCATGGCGTAGAAGAAATTTCCGCCATGATGCAAAAGTTCAGAGACAATCCGCCTAAAACAATTAATGGTTCTGCGGTGACAGAGCTATTAGATTATAAAACGGGGAAAGCTAAAAACCTGAAAACCGGTGCTGTAACTGATATTACACTTCCTTCATCCAACGTATTGCAGTTTAAGCTGGCCGATGGCAGTAAAATTTCCGCCAGGCCTTCCGGAACGGAACCTAAAATTAAATTTTATTTCAGTGTGCATGCGCCGTTAAAAAATAAAGCTGATTTTGATAAAGTGAATGAGGCGTTGGAAAAGAAGATAGCGGAGATTGTGAAGGAAATGGAGTTGTGAGGAATGGGTGAAATAATATGGGGAATTGTTTCGCATAAAAATGCATTATACAATACTCTTAAGAAGATTACAAATGAATAAACTATTACCTTTTGGAGACCGTGCTTTTGAAATAACTTTTGGGAAGATAGCATCAATAAAAGTATTTAAACCTTACTTAAATGAAATAGTAAATGCGATTTCCATGGGCGAATTTGATAAGATCAAACTTGACAAAATTCTAATAAGCCATAAAATCAAAAATGTCTCCGACATCAAAGAGGAAACTTTAGATTTACTTCTATTTTATATCAGCTTCATCCTAGACGATAACTTAATTACAGAAAAGGAGTTGGCAAATCTAAAAACACTAAAAAGAATATTTAAAATTCGTGAAGGCGATTTCTATAGGTTCAGACGCGACAAGATTCAAGAGATTCTGAATAAACAATTTAAGAGGATTTACGAGGATAACATTATAGATAATAAAGAAGCAATTCTTAAAGTCGGGCTGCAAGAACTTTTTGACTTAGGTTACGACCAATTTCAGGAATTGTCAAAAAATGAAGTCAAGGCAGCGTTAGAACGTGGGGCAGACTTAAACGATTTGGATGCGGTTATTAAATTATCATCCTCGAAAAATAGTTAAGAGTGGCTTGGCAGTTTAGGAGAAGAATAAAAATTGCACCAGGAGTAAGATTAAATATTAGCAAAGGAGGAGTAAGTACTTCATTTGGTGTCCGAGGTGTTAATATTACGACAGGTAAAAGAGAAACATTTTTAAATACAGGAATTCCGGAAACCGGAATATACAATCGTCAGAAGATTAGTGGAGGGGGAACGCCAAAAGTAATCGATTGGTCACCCCAGATATTGCTTTGCAAGGGAAGATGCCTCACAACAGTCTTAGTGTTATTTCCGCCATAGGTCTGGTTATTTTAGCGCTAATATATTGGTTTGGTAACTTGGAGAATTCTTTTTTAATGTTAGGAATTGCAGGGAGTGTTATCATTGGCTTCGATTTATTATTTAGCAATATTATTACTTACTCTAAGAGGGATAAATCTTTTGGGGATAGGCGATTCGCACGAAATATATTTGAAAAAACATTAGAACATCAGGCAAATAGAATCGCTAAAGAAACCATGCTAACGAAAGAAATTTTAACAACAATAAAAGTAGAAGGCATAGTAGAATAACCAGGATGGCTATACAACAGATGATTTGCCAAAAGTTATGGATAACGCCTTCAAATTGAGAATAACGTCAGCGACCGCAGACTTTCAACCTTAGTGAAAACTATTCAGACAGGTTTAGGTGGACATTTAAAATTGACTTTACAATTTTCAATTCCTTTATTACACTCACTCCGACGAGGCCACCCCCGTTGCATCTACCGCCTGTCTTGGCTCTCCTCCACAGGCAAAATAACGCTGCCAGTAAGGGTCTGTCAGGTCTGAGATGGTCACTCCTGAAGAAACGGAGGCATTGATGAATTTATCGTTTTGAAGATAAACACCCACATGGTTTATACGCCGGCTATGAATATGAAAGAACACCAAATCGCCCTCTTTCAGTTTGCGGATGCGCTTTATTTTCTTAGAATCTTTATATTGTTCATCAGCGGTTCTCGGAAGAGAAATAATGCCGAACACCGCGCCATACAGAAGCTGTACAAAAGCCGAACAATCAATACCACTGCGGGAATCGCCACCATATAGATAGGGTGTGCCATACCATGAATCTATAAACGAATATAACGAAGAATCATCAATATCTGTATCCGGAACACCCAGCATTTGCGCATACTTTTGCTGAAGAGTCAGAATAGCCGGAGATTCCATACCACGGTTTAAAGAAGATGCGGGCAATGGAGAACTATAACCTTTTACTTTCTGAGTGGATAAATGACCATTACGCTTAATGGCGATATCATTAATGAAGGTTATTTTATCCGAATCCTTCGTTTGATGAGCGGAGGATGCCTGATCGTGAACGGTTTGAACGCCTTTCATCATTGAACAGGCGGACAGCAAAGACATTGCCAAAAAAAGAAAAAAAAGATTACGACATTCCTTCATGACTATACTTCATAGGATGAATAATGGACAAATGTAATAAAGAATGTTTTGATTTTCAAAGCGATCAAAGCACTTTTCTTTAAAACGTATAACTTGTGCAAAAATTTTATACGCAAACTTTTTTTATTTTATAAAAATCACATTGCTTTGTAACTATATAGCAAGACTATTTTATCATGCCCGACTTTTCACATTTACATGTACATACACAATATTCGCTGCTGGATGGTGCCGCTGATATCACCAAGTTGTACCAAAAAGCCATAAAGGATAACATGTCTGCGCTGGCTATTACCGATCATGGCAATATGTTTGGCGTTTTCAATTTTGTAGCAGAAGCCTATAAACACAAGCTTAATCCTGAAGATAAAAATGATAAGCGTCTGAAAGTAAAGCCCATCATTGGTTGTGAGTTCTATATTACGGAAGACAGACACATACACCAATTTACAAAAGATAAAAGAGATAAGCGTTATCATCAGGTGCTGCTTGCCAAAAATGAAACGGGTTATAAAAACCTGACCAAGCTGTGTTCCTTCGGATTCATGGAAGGCATGTATGGAAAATATCCGCGCATTGACAAAGAACTTATACTCCAATATCATGAAGGATTAATTGCTACCACTTGTTGCATCGGCGCCGAAGTACCGCAAACCATTTTAAGAAAGGGCGAACAGGCAGGAGAAGAAATCTTCAAATGGTGGCTGGATATTTTTGGAGACGATTATTATATAGAGCTTCAACGCCATAAAATCAAAGAACAGGATCTGGTGAATGAAGTGCTTTTAAAGCTTGCAAAAAAATATAAAGTAAAGACAATCGCCACCAATGATTCTCACTATGTTGAACGGGATGATGCCAATGCACATGACATTCTTTTATGTATCAATACAGGGGATTTAAAAAGCACGCCTATTTCTACAGATGAAGAAGGCGGTAAAGGTCACCGTTTTGGTTTTCCTAACAACGAATTTTATTTCAAGACCAAAGGGGAAATGTCGCAGATATTTCACGATGTGCCGGAATCATTGGATAATACCCGCGACATTGTGGACAAGGTGGAATTGCTTGATTTAAAAAGGCAAATCCTGTTGCCTAATTTTCCAATCCCTCCTGAATTCCTCACTCAGGAACAATACCTGAGACACCTCACATTTGAAGGCGCTAAAAAACGCTACATGGATATTACGCCGGAGGTGGAAGAACGATTGAATTTTGAATTGGATACCATTGAAAAAATGGGATTTGCCGGATATTTCCTCATTGTAATGGACTTTATTCAGGCAGCCAGAAAGTTGGATGTCTTTGTCGGGCCTGGGAGAGGATCGGCTGCCGGTTCTGTGGTGGCTTATTGCATTGATATTACCAATATAGATCCCATTAAATATGATTTGCTCTTTGAGCGTTTCCTGAATCCCGACCGTAAAAGTATGCCGGATATTGACACTGATTTTGATGATGATGGCCGTCAGAAAGTAATTGATTATGTGGTAAAAAAATACGGTAAAAACCAGGTGGCCCAAATCATCACGTATGGAACTATGGCCGCTAAAATGAGCATTAAGGACGTGGCGCGGGTAATGGATCTGCCTCTATCACAAGCTAATGTGCTTGCCAAGCTTGTTCCTGAAAAACCGGGAATTCATCTTACAAGAATTTTCAATGCGCCGATAACCGGTGAAGACAGTTTGGAGGACAAAGAAAAACTACAACCAGACCAATTAGAATCAGTCAAAGAACTTCGCAGGCTATTCGAAACAGACACTTTGGAAGGAGAAGTGCTTCATGAAGCGGTGAAGTTGGAAGGTTCTGTCAGAAATACAGGTATCCATGCTGCAGGGATTATCATTGCGCCCAAAGACCTGACGGAATTAATCCCCGTTTGTATTGCCAAAGATTCTGATTTATTAGTAACACAATATGAAGGTAGTGTAATAGAATCAGCAGGTGTTATAAAGATGGACTTTTTAGGATTAAAGACTTTAAGCATTATTAAAGATGCATTGGAGTTAATAAAACAGAATCATGGTGTTACGATTGATATTAATAATATTTCTTTAGATGACCCAATAACTTACGAATTATACCAAAAAGGAGAAACGGATGGTACTTTCCAGTTTGAAAGTGACGGCATGAAGAAATATCTGCGGGAATTAAAGCCCGACCAATTCGGCGATCTCATTGCCATGAACGCTTTATACCGGCCGGGACCTATTCAATATATCCCGCAATATATCCGGCGGAAACACGGAGATGAACCGGTAGCTTATGATTTACCTGAAATGGAAGAATTTCTGAAGGAAACTTACGGAATTACCGTTTATCAGGAGCAGGTGATGTTACTCTCCAGAAAACTGGCAGGATTTACCAAAGGAGAAGCGGATACTTTGAGAAAGGCAATGGGTAAAAAGCAAAAAGCCGTTTTGGATAAAATGCGCTCTAAGTTTTTGGAAGGCTGTGAGAAAAACGGGCTGGATACCAGGAAATGCGAAAAGATATGGACAGATTGGGAAGCGTTTGCGTCTTACGCATTCAATAAATCCCATGCAACAGGTTATGCATTGGTTGCCTATCAGACTGCTTATCTGAAAGCCCATTATTCTGCTGAGTTTATGGCTGCAGTGCTAACCAATAACCTGAACAACATAGATAAGCTGACCTTTTTCATGCAGGAAAGCAAACGCATGGATATTCCGGTTTTAGGGCC
>SCQV01000486.1 GCA_004299085.1 Chitinophagaceae bacterium
CACGATCTTACACTGGCGCAATATGAAGCTTATGCATCCAAAGAACGAATAATAGAAGCCACGATTGTAGATGCATTGATAGATTTGTACGAGGAAGATGGTGTTCCGTCTCATCATTTTCTTATGGAAATGCTGACGAACCAGCCTAATTTTATCCGTCATTATAATCATATAGGGTTTCAAAGCTATTTTATCCATCCGCGCATGCTGGAAACTTTGGATAAGCTACGTTTTGACTGTTATCGCCTGGGTATGGCGCGTGAAAATCTGGAAGATATGGAGCCTGTTATCCGGCATTCGGATATGATGAGCTTTGATATGTGTGCTTTACAGGCATCCGCAGCGCCTGCCTGCCGTTTATCTCCCAATGGGTTTACCGGAGAAGAAGCCTGCACGTTAATGCAATATGCGGGTATGAGTGAGAAACTATCTTCCATAGGAATTTATGGTTATCGCTCGGAAACAGATCGCGACGACCTGACGGCTATTCAGGCTGCACAAATGATTTGGTATTTTATTGACGGATTTTCTGTTCGTAAACGCGAAGCAAGCCTAAAAGAAAAAGACGCCTTTCTTGAATTTCATGTTTCTTTCACGGACTTGCAGACTTCTTTTCTAAAAAGTAAACGCACTTCAAGATGGTGGATGCAGTTACCAGACAAAAAATACATTCCCTGCACTTATAAAGATTATCTTGCCGCCGGAAAGAATGAAATTCCAGAACGATGGCTAAGGGCGCAGGAAAGGCTGTAATGTTTACATGAAAGGAATATTAATTTTATGAGCCGCTTTCATCTTTTCCACTCTTTTTATATTTTCTGAAATTATAAGTTATATATACACTGAAATACCGGACATCTTTCCGGTTGTCACTATATTGAATATAATTGGCAGTTTTATAAAAATTATCCTTCACAGAAGCGCCAAATAAGTTGGCTATTCCCAATGAAACATTTAATTTCCTTTGCATAAAATCCGCTCTGGCTCTCAGTCCGGAAGAAAAGCGGGAAGGACGTTTTCCTTGTGAAAAATAACGGGGGCCCTCATATCTTCCGTAAATATTCAATGAAAGGATACCTGCTCGAAGCGAAGTCCACATCTTTGCATTGCTGCTGAACCCCGTTACATTCTGAAAATCTTTGCTGACATGAATATCATCTGATTGCAAATGATAAAGTTCCATTCCACCATCCACATTGAGGTTCAGATTTCCTTTCAAAGAAGGAATATCTTTAAAATAATGAAAGCCCGCATTTAAGCCCGCATTCTCGTTGATCCGGCTATTCAGGTTTACGAAGGTGGTGTTGGAAACTCCATTGGAATCTACCGTGGTGTAAGATGAAATCACATCTTTGGAAATATTTTTCCCCAAGCTTACGGCAGCATAAACGGCTTTATGATTATATTCATAACGAAGGTTATAGGCATTGGTAAAAGAAGGCCTTAATTCAGGATTACCTTCACGGATATTTAAAGGATCCAGATTATTGATATAAGGATTTATCTGATCCCAATTCGGACGGTTTATATTTCTGTTGTAGCTTAAGGTGATTTCATGATCACCGGCAGAATACTTTATATGTGCTCCAGGAATAAAATTAGTATATCGGTACGTCAATTCCGGTACACTGTCATTGGCAGATGTTTTTTGGGTATAAGATTCCAAACCAGGATTAAAACTGAGATTAATTTCCTGATCTTTACCCGGGCTGTAATTCATCCCAATGGCATTGTGAGAAATAATGGCGCCGTTATTAAAAGAGCTTAACTGATAATGATCTCTTCCATTTTGTAAATAATATGCCAGGCTCAACACGCCACTCCAACCCAGCTTCTGATCCTTTTTTCCAATCAATCCCAGCACAGAATAATTGGATGAAGTGGAAAAATAATTGGTGGACAATGCACTATTCTCGTACATTTCCGAAGAATGGGTGGAAGTATCGGAACGGCTTACGTCATTCAGATTATGACGTTGAGAAAAATTCATGCTCCCATTTAACATATAGAATTTCTCATTCCCAAAGGTATTTTTGAATTGCACATTGCTCCGAAAGTTCAATTGGCTACCCAGGCCTTCGTTCAGTTGATTCAATGTATCACTACGAATTAAATACTGACCGACTGACATGGCACGGTTTTGATTCACACCCTGTGAAACCTGCATAGTGGCGTGCAGCTCTTTGCCCTCTTTGTCATAGTCTTTCAAATAGTCTGCATTGGAATTGATATTATATCCGTTCGAATGACGCTCGCTATATTGCTCGAGGTTCTGATCAGGAATATCTTTTGGATTATTAATAATACTTATACCTGTGGAATTAGATTTACTTTGATTCCAACCCCCTTTGGCATTGAGCCTCAATCTTTCTTTATCTGAAAATTTGAATTCATAAGAAGCATTCAGATACTGATTAAAGTTAAGGGCGGTATTGTAATTCTTTTGATTGAGCAGCGATGAATCACCATTTCCAAAATAACTAATCCTGTGCAAATAATTACTATCGGTGCTATTTCGAAGGTTGTTGAAATAATTCAATTGAAACGGTTCCAGATTAAGATTAAAACGCGCTCTTCCCAAAAGCTCGTTACGTGAGTTTGTCCCACCGGTTAAAGAGGCACTATATCCCTTATAACGTATTTTACGGGTAATTATATTCAGATAATAACGATCGGTAATCCCTTCTGCAAGCGCTTCAGCAGCATCTTCGGGATCAGGAGGAGTTTTTAATATTTCAATTTTCTCAATCATAAAAGAAGGTGTATTCTGCAGATAAGTCTGCACATCCATTCCGGTAAGCGCAATAGGACGGCTATCCACATAAACACCTACGTTTCCCTGTCCTTTTACTAAAATATTATTATTCCCATCGAAAGTCAGCTCCGGTGTATATTGCAACACGTCCATAGCGGTACCACCCGTCATAAAATCTTCAGGGACGTTGAAAACCATGGTGTCTTTTTTAAATTCATACATCGGCTTTTTTTCGGCCACCACGGTCACTTCCTGTAACGTATTTTTCAATGGAGGCAAAAGGATCTTCTTCATGTGAATATTATTCCCGTTTTTAAATCTGAGAAGCGAAAATCCGGGCTGATATCCCAAATAAGAAATGCTCAATATGGCCGAATCGGAGGAAGAAAAAGAAAGATGAAATTTCCCGTTATTATCCGTATAAATTCCTGCAATGACCGTAGAATCTGATGCGTTGAGAATTGTTACTGATGCGGCTTGTAACGGTTGATGCGTTACCGAATCTATTATTTCACCACTTATCTCCCGCTTAAGCCCTTGCGCCATTAAGCCTGAAAACGTTACCAGCAATAGGAATATTACTTGAAGAAATCTGTAAACTAATTTTTTGTGCATTATACTTATACTTCTTTCGCCTAAAAAAGCCGGTAATGTAATACATTACGCTATATGCTTTCCTTTAAATTGTATAAGTTGAAAGATAAGATGATAAATGGAGTGACAGTGTTAATTACTGTTAACTTAATTGCTATCTTACCATTTCCACCACTTTCGTCGCCTCAAGATTTGCATTTCGTATAGATATTTGCCTCGCCACATTTTGTGAAAACTCCGAAAAAGCGGCTTTCGTAATCTCATCATCACCGACCATCACAGGAACTCCAATGTCACCGCCTTCACAAATTCCCTGTACTAAAGGTATTTGCCCAAGAAACGGAACATCATATTCTTCTGCCAGCCGGCTGCCGCCCTCTCTCCCAAAAATGTAGTATTTGTTATCCGGCAATTCTTTCGGTACGAAATAAGCCATATTCTCTACTATGCCGAGCACAGGTACTTTTATAGCGCCCATATTAAACATGCCAATCCCTTTTTTGGCGTCCGCTAATGCGACCTGTTGTGGTGTTGTCACAATGACTGCGCCGGTTACAGGTACGGTCTGCACTATCGTTAAATGAATATCTCCTGTTCCGGGAGGGAGATCAAGGATTAAATAATCCAGCTCATCCCAAAGCACTTCGCTGATAAACTGCTTTAAAGCGCTGGTAGCCATCGGTCCGCGCCATACAAGCGCCTGCTTTTCATCTACTAACAAGCCGATAGACATTAATTTAATGCCAAAACGTTCCATCGGCACTATCATCCCTTTACCATTGACTTTCGTCATCATGGGACGTTCGCCTTGTATTCCAAACATAATAGGAACGCTGGGTCCGTAAATATCCGCATCTAACAAGCCCACTTTAGCGCCATCTTGTGCCAATGCCAGCGCCAGATTGGCGGCAACTGTAGATTTACCGACTCCTCCTTTTCCGCTTGCCACAGCAACAATATTCCTGACCTTCGGCAATTGTGCTTTATTATCTTTCCTGTTGCTGGTAACGCGGGATGACATGGTAATATTTACTTTCACCTCTTTCCCTATCAGATGATGAATGGCATTGATGCTGGCATTTTGTATCAATTCTTTCAAAGGGCAGGCAGGCGTGGTCAGTTCCACTGTAAATGTTACTTCATTTTCCCCTCCTTTCACATCCTTAACCATGTGAAGCGTTACAATATCTTTCCCGAAATCGGGATCAATCACATTGCTTAATGCCTTTAAAATCTGCTCTTCAGTAATCATATCTCGCAAAAATTTGTTAAACTATATAAGTAGCGACAAAGTTAGCTTAAATAGCGCTTATTTTGTTATAAAATGATTGTATTTTACGTAAAAGCGTAACTTTGGAGGTTCAATGTGGAAGAAAATTTACATATTACTCTGTGTGCTGGCTGTTCCATTTTTGGGAAAAGCCCAAGAGCATCAAAACATGCAGGATTCCTTAGTGGAAGTATCGGGCGTAACCCTCACAGCGGATAGCTCATTTGGCATTCCCAATGTCAGTATATTGATTAAAGGTAGT
The DNA here is from genome assembly GCA_004299085.1 of Chitinophagaceae bacterium. GTDB lineage: Bacteria > Bacteroidota > Bacteroidia > Chitinophagales > Chitinophagaceae > FW021-bin31. The sequence goes on from SCQV01000486.1 coordinate 4,882, forward strand.
GACAGAGGTACTATTTCCAACGACGAAGGCGTTTTTTCCATTGTGGCGTTTAAAGGCGAACAACTGGTTTTTCGCGCAATCGGGTTCAAAACCAAAACGATTCAAATTCCTTTCAACGTTAAAGGCAATCATTTCGGATTAGCAGAAAAAATGGTTGAGGATACAACTTACCTTCCTGAAACTGTCGTGAGGCCCTGGCCTACAAGAGCTGAATTCGCGGATGCTTTTTTACACTGGAAAATCCCTGAAACCGCTTATGACATTGCCAGAGAAAATACTGATGTAAGGAAGCTCCGCGCGCTCTCCTATTACGTAACTCCTGACGGCGCAGAAGGCGTCAACAATACTTTCAACCAGCAATTCCAGGCCGCTCAATATAAGGGAGGATTCCCTCCAATGAATATCTTTAACCCGCTGGCATGGGCACAATTCATTCAGGCATTGAAAAACGGTGATTTTAAACGGCAACAATAACTGTTGGAGAGAATTTCCATAAATTCGCCTTATCATTAGATCAAATAAAAAGGTAAAATCAAGGTGTGTGAAAGTGATTACCTTCACAAAGATCAATATTTTTATAAGGGGAAATTAATAGAAACATGGACAATTTGCATCAGCTTATTACCGATCTGGCATTGATCTTAGGATCTGCTGGTATCGTTACTATTATTTTCAAAAAGCTGAAGCAGCCGGTCGTTCTCGGATATATCATTGCAGGGCTATTGGTAAGTCCTAATTTCAAGCTCTTTCCCACTATTACGGATATAGAAAGCATTCGCGTTTGGGCAGACATTGGGGTCATATTTCTATTATTCAGCTTGGGTTTGGAATTTAGCTTTAAGAAATTAGTTAAGATAGGGCCTACTGCCGGCATCACGGGCATTTTTGAAGTTTCTATGATGCTGCTGACCGGGTTTATAGCCGGCAGGCTGATGGGATGGTCCTTCATTGACAGCCTTTTTTTGGGGGGAATTATTTCTATATCTTCCACGACTATCATTATCCGTGCCTTTGAAGAATTAGGCGTTAAGACGATGAAATTTGCAGGCATGGTGCTGGGAGTGCTGGTGATTGAAGATTTAGCGGCAGTCTTATTATTGGTATTGCTTTCAACGGTCGCGGTCAGTAAAAATTTTTCGGGCGGGGCCATGCTTTTTTCTGTATTAAAGCTTGTATTCTTTCTTATTCTCTGGTTTCTTGCCGGTATTTATCTGCTGCCGACTTTTCTGAAAAGGACTAAGAAATTAATGAATGAAGAAACATTGCTGGTAGTTTCTCTAGGCCTTTGTCTTATTATGGTAGCGCTGGCTACACAGGCTGGGTTTTCTTCTGCATTAGGCGCCTTCATCATGGGCTCCATTCTGGCGGAAACTTCACAAAATGAAAAAATTATTCATCTGGTTAAACCGGTGAAAGATTTATTCGGCGCTATATTTTTTGTGTCGGTAGGGATGCTCATCAATCTGTCCGTTTTGGCACAATACATTTTACCGGTCATATTGCTCACCCTGGTAGTCATTGCCGGTAAAACTATTAATGCCACCATCGGTTCACTCATAGCGGGTCAACCGTTGAAACAATCTGTGCAGACCGGCATGAGCCTCGCACAAATCGGTGAGTTTTCTTTTATTATTGCCACTTTAGGGTTGACGTTGAAAGTAACCAGCTCTTTTTTATATCCCATAGCAGTGGGCGTTTCCGTATTAACCACTTTTTGCTCCCCTTACCTGATACGTCTATCCGAACCTTTTTATCATTGGATAGAAAAACATTTACCTGAAAAATGGATTACTTATTTAAACCGGTACAGTTCCGGCGCTCAGAAGATACGGACAGTGAGCACCTGGCGACTATTAATCCGCGCCTATTTAAGAACCATCATTATTAATACCGTTATCATTATCGGCATCATACTAATTACAACTAATTATTTAAAACCATTTCTTCAGGAATGGATTAAAAACTCCTTTAATGCCACTTTAGTTTCTACTATCATTACGCTTTTGTTAATTGCTCCTTTCCTTTGGGCGCTTACCATCCGCAGAATAGA